>JAHJSO010000051.1 GCA_018830385.1 Elusimicrobiota bacterium
CGGGTCCCCGAAGAAAAACTCGTGTTGCGGATAATCCAGCATCTGGACGGTAGATATATTCACGACCGCCGGCTTGAGCATATTCGCCACTTTCACGAATGACTCCTGCAGGTTCAATGCCGCCGGACTAACTTCCCCTTCCCTGATGGCCGGAATGGATGCTAGTTTCGTCCCGCGGACATCCGTCCTGCGGACGTCCTTAATGTACCAGAAAAACGCAATCACTCCGGCACATAATAGAATTAGAATCAAACGATAAATTTTATTAGCCATACAAATTACCTCAGTCCAGGAACTTGTAACCGAAACCCTCTACGGTAACAATCCGGTCGTTCATATATTCGTTAAACTTCTGGACGTATTCCAGTATCTTTTTCCTGAGACGCTGTATGTGCACGTCAACCGTGCGGGATTCGGAACTGCTCGAGTAACCCCATAACGTCTTAAGCAAAAAATCCCTGTCCAGGACGCTACCGCTGTTTTTCATTAGCAAATAAAGGAGTTGAAATTCCTTTGGAGACAAATCAACGTCCGTCTTGAAATCAATGGTAACCCTACGGTTGCCGACATCCAGTATAATGCCTCCCTTGTTGAGCACCTCGTTGGGTTTGGGGGCATAATACTCCACCCTCCTGAATATCGCCTTAATCCTGGCTATAAGCTCATGCGGCTCAAATGGTTTCACCAGATAATCGTCCGCGCCGGCTTCAAGGCCCGTTACCCTGTCGCTCGTGGTTGAGCGGGCGGTCAGCATTATTACCGGGATAGTCCTTGTCTCTTCCGACTGCTTTATTCTTTTACAGACCTCCAGACCATCCATATCGGGAAGCCCTAAGTCAAGGAGGATTAGGTTCGGTATTTCCTTTGCGGCCTTATTCAGCCCGTCCTTCCCGTTTGATGCAACAACCGGGGTGTAACCCTCAAGTTTAAGCCCTTCGCTTATGAATTCCGCTGTTTCTTCGTCGTCGTCTATGACCAGAATTTTTTCCGCCATGTTGTCATTGGCCCCCTTCCGTACGTTAACTATTTAGTGCTTTGCTGTCCTTTTCATAAGTTAGTCATCAACCCAATAAAACACTCACGGTGGTTGATTATTTTGGCCTTCTCAAGACCTCTTTGAGGTATATTATTTGGGACGCGCACTCAAGCACGGATATATACGCATACGCCTCATCCAGGGTTTTGCCGGTTGAAAAGACGCCGTGACCCCTGACGACTGCTATCCTGTTTCTGGCTAAAAGTTCCGGCAGTTTCTCCTGAACGCACTCGCTGCCTATCGTTTCGGCGCAGGAAAACAGCACGGGGATTTCGGGGATATAAAACTGTCCCTCAACGTCAACAGGGACAATCTTTTCATAATCAAACGACAGGACTATGCTGTAAACGGGGTGGGCATGGACTATAGCCCTGATTTTGTCGTCGTAATTATAGACCGCCCTGTGGACCTTTATCTCAACCGAGGCGGGGGCGTCCCTTTTTTCATCCCTGAGATTGACTTTTACGATGTCCGAACAACCGATGTTGCCCAGACATGAGCCATGACCCGTTATATATATGACGTCGCCCTTTCGGACGCTCATATTTCCCGCGTTTGAGTGTATAAGCCCTTCCCTTAAAAGTTCAGCGCCAGTTTTTTTGAATTCTTCGTACATGGTCGTTTGTGTCATTGCGAGCCCGAAGGGCGTGGCAATCCCATTGTTCAGATGAGATTGCTTCGTCGCTAACGCTCCTCGCAATGACAGGGAGAAGCGGGTTTGCTTCGGCTTCGCCTCGCAACCGCTAACGCTTCTCGCAATGACATATGGTTTGCTGAATAGTTATGTTTTTTCATATCCCTGTAGATACTTGCGGGCGGAGAAGCCGGCCCCCAGAGAGCGAGCAATCTCACTGCATTTTTTTATGTCAACGCCGGGCAGTCGAACCGTCGTAATTACCACCTCGGGGACGTACTTCCTGCACTCTTTAACGAACTCAACGACCCCCTTAAACGTCTTCATCCCGAACACTGGCTTGTGCATTTCGTAGTAATCTCGGGCATTACACGCGTTTAAACTGATAGAGACCCTGTCAACAAGCCCCTTCAATTCAGGGCATATGTTTCTCCCGTTAATCATGTCCCCGTGGCCGTTGGTATTAATTCTAACAAAAACAGAATATTTTTTCAAGTGAGCGGCGACCGTCTTTATCACGTCCAGCCGCAGGGTCGGTTCCCCGTAACCGCAGAACACGGCTTCCTTTATCCCTTTTAAACGGCTGTCTATTGCTCTTATTATCTCCTCCGCTGCGGGCTCGTTCTTCAGGCGGAGGTTATACCCCCTGTATTTCCATTGCCACCTGTATTTTATGCAGTAGGGACATCGCATAGTACATCTGTTCGTAATGTTCAGGTAGAGGTTGTTTTTATATTTATAACAAATGTCCTGTTTCATTGCTTCGGGAATAGCGGCGGGGATTTTTTTATTTCAGCGCCGGACGGCAACGATAAACCGGGTTTGTCTCTCATCCCCCTGATAACGGCTGCCATCTCCTCCTTTTCATCAAGCAAACCCCATATTTTCGCCGATGTTTCTGGCATGAGTGGCGCCAGAAGGAGCGTTATGTGTTTTAAAACGAGGATGACGTCGTATAAAATTTTCTGCAGTTTTTGTCTGTCTGACGGGGCGACTGACGATGCAAGCCGCCATGGCTCTTCCCTGTCTATGTACTGGTTGCAAAAGGTTGACATTGAAATTATTGACCTTATCGTTTTTTCAAAAGACAAACTCTCAAGCCCCTCTGCCGCCTCTGAAAACAACTGTCTTATTTCCTGCAGGTTTGAATCCGTCCAGCCCGCAGGTACGGTCAACCGGCCTCCCAAATATTTTTCAACCATATTGGTAGTCCTGCTGATTAAATTCCCGATGTTGTCCGCCAGGTATGCGTTGTATTTTTCCCTGAAATCATCCAAAGAAATATCGCCGTCGGAGCCGAAAGGGAATGCAGCAAGGAGCAAAAACCTTGAAGCGTCCGCGCCGAAGATGTCTATAAGTTCTGCAGGCCTTATTACATTCCCCACTGTCTTTGACATTTTCTGTCCGTTGACCGTAAAATAGCCGTGGGCGAAAATCTTTTTCGGGAGAGGAAGGCCGGATGCAAGCAACAGGGCGGGCCATATAACGCAGTGGAACCACAGTATGTCCTTGCCTATTATGTGCACATCGGCAGGCCACCAGTCACTGAATGCGTAATTTAGATTTTTTTGTCCCGGCAGGCCGTATCCGACGGCGGAAATATAGTTTATTAAAGCGTCAACCCATACGTAAACCGTCTGCCCCGGGTCAAAAGGCAGTGGTATCCCCCAAGGCATTTCAGCCCTTGATATGCTGATGTCGTCCAGCCCCTTTTTCAGTTTGCCGGTGATTTCATTCTTTCTTTCAGCGGGTAAAATTTCAAAATGCTGCGGGTGACACGTGTCCTGGATGATTTCAAGAAGTTTATCCCTGTATTTTGAAAGGTTAAAAAAATAATTCTCCTCCGATTGCACAACGGGTTTCGTTTTATGGTCGGGGCAGAGCCCGTCTGAAAGTTCCGTTTCAGTCAGATATTTTTCGCACTGGATGCAGTACCTGCCTTCATACTTTGAAAAATTTAACTCTTTCTTTTCGTTGAGGCCGCCGGTAAACTTCCGGACTGCGTCCTCGTGGAGAAGGTCGGTCGTACGGATAAAAATGTCGTAGGATATGCCCATATTTTTCCAGGCGTTTTTAAATCCCGCGGCGATTTCGTCGCAGTACTCCCGTACATCCTTTTTTTTACCTGCGGCTGCCTCAAGTATTTTTGCGCCGTGTTCATCCGTGCCAGTTAAAAACAGGACATCGTCTCCCATCAGGCGGCGCCACCTTGAAACGACGTCCGCGGCAACGGTCGTGTAGGTATGGCCTATATGGGGCAGGTCATTGACGTAATAAATGGGCGTGGTAACAAAGAATCTTTTATTTAAGCTCATTGAGATTGTATTTGCGGACCTGTTTATCTGGGAACTCCACGGTTATGCATTCTTTCATCAGGTGAACGGAAATCACTTTCGCCTCTCCTTCGGGCGTCCTGACCCTGCTGCCGACCCTCGGCATCTTTTTTAACTGCTCGCTGTAAAATTTATCCTCGTAGGCGATACAGCACATCAGCCGCCCGCAGGGGCCGGACATCTTGGAAACGTTCAAAGACGGGTCCTGGATTTTTGCCATGTCTATGGTCACGGGAATAAAATCCCTCAACATATTCTTACAGCACAATACCCTGCCGCAGGGTCCCAGCCCGCCTAACATCCTGGTTTCATCCCTGCTGCCTATCTGGACCATCTGAATCCTTGTCTTAAGCATATGTCCCAGGTCCTTTATGAGTTGCCTGAAATCAATCCTTGTTTCGGCGGTGTAATACACGTATAATTTCGCCCTGTCAAAGGAATAGTCAACACAGGTGAGTTTCATTTTAATCTCATGGTCTTCAATCTTCTGCCGGGCTACCCTGCAGGCATCCTCCTTTTTAATCCTGTTATCGGCAAGACGCTTTATGTCCTCGGGCGTACACCTCCGCAGGATTTTGCAGGCGTCCTTTCTCGGCTTTTCAATCATCCTCTCCCTGGACACGACCACACCCATCTCCTGGGACTGGTCAATTTCAAGAATTACCCTGTCGCCGACGGACACAGGAACGTCGCCTGTATCACAAACGACCTTTTCCTCTTTTTTCCTTATCGCTACATCAACAATTACCGGCATAATTTTTTCTCCAATTTTTTATTTTAAGTAACGCGACATCTATAATCAGCTCCGGGGTGACATTGTAACGGATTGCCCCCCTGCATTGCAGGAGTGCCTCAAGAATTTCACACAAGGGTTGACCGGATTCAATTTCGTTATGGGCGAGGACAATGAGTTTTGAAATGAGGTCATCCGCCGACTTCCTGTCTGTCCCCGTCCCGTCAATGAATTGCAGTATCTCCCGTATGCCTGCCCCGCCCGTCCTGAGACGCTCCCAGAGGGAAACAAGCCCCCGCAGGGAGTCCCCCGCGCCGGACTCTACCAGAGATAGCATTTCCCCTGCTGAACCCCTCGCGAATTTAATTAATTCCCTGAAACCCGCTCCGTCAGTTTCCCCCGGACATGATTTAACGGCAACGACTTTTAAAATTTCATCGTCCGTAAGGTAGCCGAACCTCAGACACTGGCACCTGGAAACAACCGTCTGTGGCAGGGTTCCCTTAACTGATGAGAGCAAAATCAACAACGTATTCCGGGGCGGTTCCTCAAGGGTCTTAAGCAGGCAGTTCGCCGCCTCACCGGATATTTTCTGGACGTCGTCCAGTATAAAAACTTTCCATCTCCCCTCAAACGGTTTCAGGGATACCGTCTTCTGTATCTCCCTTACCGTGTCTATTTTTATCTGCGTCTGTTTTTCCGGTTTTTCCTGAAGGAGTTCCGCCTGCCAGAAAAAATCAATCAGGGTTACGTCGGGATGGACTGCGTTTTCTATTTTCCTGCAGGAGAGGCACTCGCCGCATGAATCACCCGCCCTCCTGCTCTCTCCAACAACGCCGTCAGGGGCTTTAGCAGAATCAACGCCATTAGGGGCTTTAGCAGAACCAATGCAGTTA
>JAHJSO010000247.1 GCA_018830385.1 Elusimicrobiota bacterium
AGTCCTATGCATTCCATGAGCCCCTGCCTGTTTTTTTCATCGTGCATATCGCCGTCAACTTTCGTCGTGGTTATTTTTATAATGCCCGGTGCCATCAGAACCTCTCAAGTTTAACAGCCGACTCCGTTGACGATTCAACCCCGCGGACCGTCATCATAAGTTCTTCCTTGCTGGTTGATGCCTCAAGGGCGTCCTCAATCTTTACCCTGCCTTCCTTGTATAATTTTATCAGCGCCTGGTTGAACGTCTGCATGCCGTAGTACTGCCCCTGTTTTATTATTCCCGATATTTCATTAAGGTTGTTGTTCTCTATGTATTTCCTGACAACCGGCGTACCGAGAAGTATCTCAACGGCGGGTATCTGCCCCGAGCCGGACGCCATCGGCAGGAGCCGCTGGCATACCACACCCTGGAGCGTGTCCGCCAACTGCATCCTTACCTGCCCCTGCTGGTGCGGCGGAAAAAGGTCAACAATCCTTGAGATCGTCTGAATTGCATCTATCGTGTGAAGCGTACTTAAAACCATGTGGCCCATCTGGGCGGCGGTAATGGCGGCCCGCACCGTTTCAAGGTCTCTCATCTCCCCGATAAGAATTACGTCGGGGTCCTGGCGGACAATGTTTCTGAGGGCGTCCGCATAGTTCAGCGTGTCAATGCCTATCTCCCTCTGGCTTACTATCGCCTTTTTATTCACGTGAATAAACTCAATCGGGTCCTCCACCGTAATAATATGGCAGGAAACGGTTGAGTTTATATGGTCTATCATAGCGGCCAACGTACTGCTCTTACCTGAACCCGTAGGGCCGGTAACCAGGACAAGCCCGTTGTTGTTCTCCGCTATTTTCTTAAGGACAGCCGGCAGGTTAAGTTCTTCTACCGTCGGCACGTTCACCGGTATAAACCTTACCGCAACATTTACCCCCCCGCGCTGCTGGTATATGTTCAGGCGGAACCTGCCAAGGTCTTCAATGGTCATGGCGAGGTCGCACTCGTGTTTTGAATAAAAATTCTTTTTCTGCTCTTCGTTCATAATGCTGACGACCGCCGCCTTTATATCGTCGGCCCCGTATTCGGACGCCCCCTCAACGGGATGAATCCTGCCGTCTATCCTGAGGTAGGGTTTGTCGTTCGTCCTTATGTGCACGTCGGACGCCCTTTTGTCCCTCATAATGCCGAGTAGTTTTATTATGTCAAGCATTGTCCATTTCTCCTGAAAAACTCATTGCCTCCGGCAGCGTCTTTTATGTAAAGCGGCGGTTATTTCAATATCCTGCATTCACGCCTTTTATACGCAGGGATGTTGAAGTCCTCGTCTGTCGTTTTTTCCGCCGTCCTGTGTTTTTTATCACCCTTCAACGTCCTGTTCTGCGGCAGGAAACCCGTCACTATCATCGTAACCCTGACCCTGTTATGGAGGGACAACTCCGTTACATGCCCCAAAAACACCTTGGCATCGCGGCTCACTACATTCTCTATCATCTTCATCGGGTCTTTTATTTCCTGCAGGGTAAAGTCCGGGCCTGATGTAAAATTTACAAGGACCCCTTTAGCCCCCTCTATTGACACGTCCATAAGCAGGGGCGACCTGAGCGCCCTATTGACTGCGTCCATAGTGCGGTTTGCCCCCTCTCCCTCTCCGATACCCATAAGCGCCTCGCCCGCACCCCGCATAATCGTGGTAACGTCTGCAAAATCAACATTCACGTCGCCGGTGGTCGTTATTACGTCCGATATTGCCTGTATCCCCTGGTGCAGAACCTCGTCCGCCATACGGAAAGCGTCTTCAAGCGGAGTCGTCTTATCCGTTACGTGGAACAACCTCTCGTTCTTTATAAGCAGGAGCGTATCCACGAACTGCCTCAGCTCTTTTATGCCCTCCTCCGCCTGTTCCGCTCGCATGTGCCCTTCAAACTCAAAGGGCGTCGTAACGACGCCGACGGTAAGGGCATTGAGTGACTGCGCAATCTCAGCCACGAGGGGTGATGCACCCGTGCCCGTGCCTTTACCCATGCCTGCGGTAACGAATACCATGTCGGCCCCGAGCAGTTCGTTTTTTATTGACGCCCTGCTTTCTTCCGCCGCCTGCCTGCCGAGGACCGGGTTGCCCCCGACACCCTTGCCTTTGGCTAATTTGGTCCCTATCTGCAATCTAACGGGCGCAAGGGATTTCCTCAGCACCTGAGCGTCGGTGTTCATCGCTATAAGTTCTATGCCCTTCACACCCGCCTTCACCATACGGTTTATGGCATTGCCCCCCGCTCCTCCCACACCGACGACCTTGATTACTGCCACTTTTGAGTCGCCTGAAATACTCTCTTCAAAACTGACTTTTGATTTCATGAGAAAAGCTCCCTGACTTTCCTCCACAAAGACATTTTGTGTATGATGTTCCGCCTGCCGAACGATTCAAACCCCGTGTTGTATTTCAGCAAACCGATTGCAGTAGCATAACCCGGGTTCGCTACTATTTCCTGCGGGCCCTTGCACCCTATGGGCGCTCCTATGCGCGTTTCGACTTCAAGTATCTCGCTGCAAGCTTTCTCGCAACCGTCCAGAAGCGCCCCGCCTCCGGTAATGATTGCGCCGCCCGGCACTATTATGTCGGCGCAATATGATTTTTCTATTTCATCCTTTATCCTTTCAAACAATTCTTCAAACCTCGGCCGTATTATTTTTGACAGCGCCCCCACGTCCGTCTTCTTTACTGTCCTGCCGTCAATAGAGGTATAATCCACTTCCTGGTGTTCAATGCCCTTCGGGAACAGCGCTCCGTATTTTTCCTTAATCTCCCTTGCCTGCTGAAGGGAAGTCCTGAACGCGTGGGATACGTCTCTCGTAATAATATCGCTCCCGAAAGGTATCTCTTTTGTCAATTTAATGCTCCTGTCTGCATACACGGCGAGGCCCGTCGTCTGCCCGCCGAAATCAATCAGGAGACAACCCGATTCTCTCTCCTCGTCTCTCACAACAACGTCCCCGGCTGCCAGAATACCGTATACAGGTTGCGCAACTGCAAAACCTGCCTGTCTCACCGCTTTCGCCAGATTTGTGAGATGCGATTTGATGGCGGTGACTATCAGCACAGACACTTCCAGGTAATTTCCCTCCATACCGATCGGGTTGGGTATGCCTTTCTGCCTGTCAAGAGTGTACTCCTGGGGAACTATGTCTATAATCTCCTTTTCGGAAGATACCTGCACCGTCGCCCTGGCATTGTCTATAACGTCCTCTATGTCTTCATCGTTTATTTCCTTGTCGCTCCTGGAATGGCTGGCCACGCCACGGCTGGTTATCGTCTCAACAAAAGAACCCCTTATGCCGAGACGAACAGAATGCACGAGTTCGTCAATCTTATCTTCACACTCTTCAATCGCTCTTTTTGTTACATCCACGCACTCACCGATATTCACCACAACGCCGCCCTGCACACCCCTGCTGAATAACCTTGCCCCTGCGAGCACTTCTATTACCCCTCTTGAAGAGTCCTGCCTGCCGACCGCGCAAGTTATCTGATTTGACCCTGCATCAAGCCCGCATACTATCTCTTGTTTTGGCATATCTAAAAAAACCTCCTCCGTCGGACGCTAT
>JAHJSO010000248.1 GCA_018830385.1 Elusimicrobiota bacterium
CCGAGCATGGTATGTTCACTTTTTTTCTTTTGTCCCAGGTCACGCAGGGCATAGACCTCTTCCGCAATTGATTTGTCATTTGTTACGACGGCGCCCGCATCCCCGAGTGCCCCGAGGTTCTTCCCGGGATAAAAACTAAAACACCCTGCCCTGCCAATTGTCCCTGACTTTATCCAGTTTTTGTCTACAAGGCATTCGGCTCCGTGCGACTGGCAAGCGTCTTCTATTATGTCAACCTTGTATTCGTTTGCAATCCCGAGCAGGCCCGCCATATTGCATGGCTGCCCGTAAAGATGAACGGGGATTATCGCCTTTATCTTTTGCTTTTGCATGGCCTCACGGACTTTCTGCAAATCAATATTATACGTATTCTCTTCAACGTCAACAAACACAGGCCTTGCGCCCGTATATGCGACTGCAAGGGCGGTTGATATGAAAGTGTTGGCAGGCACGATAACACTATCGCCGCTGCCTGCTGAAACGGCCCTGAGTGCAAGTTGAAGCGCATCCGTCCCCGAGCTTATGCCGACGCAGTACTTCGTCCCGCAGTATTCCGCAAACTGTTTTTCAAAAGCGGCGACTTCACCCGAGAGGATAAAATGACTCTGCTGTATCGCCGTATCAATGGCTGAAACAATCTCGCCCCTTATGGCATTGTGTTGCCTGGACAAATCAACGAACGGTACTTTCATAAATATGTCCTTCCCTTCCTTTCCTGCGCCCTTTCTTCGGGTGCCTTTCCTTTTAACTTATCTTTATTATTTTGCCCCTGTTCTTTGCGGACTCCTCAGCTGCAGCAAGCACTTTTACGACGTTCACGCCGTAAGTTATGTCACTTTTGGGTTTTTTGTTTTTCTCTACACTCTCAAGGAAATCGGCGCATTCAGTTTTCAACGGTTCGGCTACCGGTAAGCGGGGGCTTATAATGTCCCCCGAGCGGTAGGTTAACTGGAACTCTCCGAATGTCTCAGGGTTTTTCACGACGCCCTCGTTGTAAATCTTTATCTTTTCAACCGGCTCAATGTCGTCGTAAACCGCCATCCGCTTGCTTCCTATGAGAACGGTCCTGCGGAGTTTGCACGGGGCAAGCCAGCTTATGTGCAGATGCGCGACGATGTTTTTGCTGAAGAACAACGTTATGTATGCCACCTCAAATATTTCTTTGCGTATGTACGATTTTCCGTGGCATGCTACCGCATGTGGAGTTTCGCCGAGCCAGTATATCATAATTGATGCATCGTGCGGGGCGAGGTCCCACACCACGCTGACGTCCGGCTGGAACAGTCCCAGGTTAACCCTGGAAGAATCAATGTAAAAGAGCCGGCCCAGCGTTTTTTTGTCAAGGAGTTCCTTCACCCGTATCACGGGCGGGCTGTAAAGGAAGGTATGGCTGACCGAGACAATTTTTTTCTTTTTTTCGGAGATGTCCAGGAGTTTCTTCGCCTCTTCAACGGAGGTGCAGAGGGGTTTTTCAATTAGAACGTTTTTCCCCGCCTCCAGGAATTTTTTTGCAAGCGGGAAGTGGGTTGATACCGGCGTTGCGATGGCGACTGCGTCAATTGTATTGTCCGCCAGTATCTGGTCGTAATTTTTCGTCAATTTTACGTAAGGATACTTTTCCCCTGCTTTCCTGAGGTTCTTGTCGTGCAGGTCACAGATGTATTTCAGATTACAGCCGGGCAACTCAAAGAAGTTCCTTGCCAGGTTCGGCCCCCAGTAGCCATAACCGATTATCGCAATGTTTATCATAATGCCTCCGTATCGTGTGTCATTGCGAGGAGCGTTAGCGACGAAGCAATCTCGTTATTAAAATAAGTAGATTGCCACGCTCCCTTCGGTCGCTCGCAATGACACTTTGATTGCCACGCCCTTCGGGCTCGCGATGACAATGTTTATATCCCTTTGTTTTCTGCGTTTGTATCAAGCGGTAATTATACCATATTTAATGAAAATATTCAAATTTTCTGCGCTGCGTATATTTTTTGCGACGGTTTACGACAGGAGATACAGGATAATGTCAGCGGCGGCCTTGAGCACGACTGCGATCTTGTTGCCCGTGGCTCCGCCGCCCGTCCTCGGGAGGTGTTCAATGGATACCTCAACCGTTTTACCCCCGCCTTTCAGGACGCTTAAAAAAATCTCGGCATGTATAAAAGCGCCCCTGGATTTAAAACGGATGTTTTTAAGTATTTCCCTGCGGAAGAGGACTACGCTGTCAACGTCAAAAACCCGCTTCAGTCCCATGAAACTTATTACCATATTGTAAATCCAGGCATTCATCCGTCTTACGGCGTTGTCTTTTCTGGCAATTCTCCTGCCGATTATATAATCGTAATTGGCTGTCCAAGGGAGTAATTTGTGAATCTCCGCGGCGGGTATCTGCCCGTCCCCGGGTATAAAAAATACCCATTCCTTTGTGGGCCGGGAGACGACGTCCTTTAACGTCGGTCCGATGCCCATATTTTTATCATGACGGTATATACGTAGTCCGGGCTGATGAGCGGATAACTCCCGGAGAATTTTTGCGGTTGAGTCGGTGGAACCGTCGTCAATTACTACGACCTCGTAGTCGTCAGTCAGAGCGGACAGCACTTTAAAGCTGTCCCCCACGACCCTGGCGATGGCTCCTTCCTCATTGTAAGCCGGGATACTTATTGATATGGACTTCATAGTAGTGATGGGGTCAGGTCTTGACATTTGACAAAATGCTAATTATTTATTTCCCCTGTCCGGGTAAGGTCTGTCCGTAATGCCCTTATCGCACACGAGTTCCGAAACCTTTCCGCACACACGCGCCGGGTTTCCGTACGCGACCGAACCGGCGGGTATGTTCTTTGTCACAACGCTCCCTGCGCCGACCAGGCAGTTCTTTCCGATAACGACAAAAGGCAGAATAGTTGAATTCACTCCTATGCGGGCGCCCTTTTTTATTGTCGGCCCACGCATGCACTTCTTTGAAAAACTGCAGCCGGGGTGCGGGTCGTTTGCAATAGTTACTCCGGGCGCAAGGAACACGCCGTCCTCCAACGCCGTGTATTGCGCCACATAGACGTTTGAATGGACCTTAACGTTATTGCCTATCGTGCACCCGTAATCAATTACCGAGTTATTCCAGATGTTAAAATTGTCGCCAATCTTATTTTCTTCCCGTATTACCGCGTTGTGGCCTGTTTCAAGGCCGTCACCTATTGTCGTATTGCCGTAAATCACCGCGCCTGAACGGACAATCGCTCCCCTGCCTATCCCGAGGCGCCCTGCAGATTTTTTTCTCGGGGAAGCCATACCGAGTATTGCTGTCCTGTGGATTTTGCACCCTTTACCGAGAGATACGTTTCCGTTTTTAACTGAAATTTTACTCTTTGACATTTTTCCGGGTAACCTCCTGCTGTCGTGCCTGCGTGCGTCATTTCAAAATTTTATCTTTTATACCCATCAGCCCGTAAACGGCGAAAAACATTATATATGGTTCAATGGGGAGACGGTACCTTGCGACTGAAGTGATAACGTTGTGCATTACGGTGAAATACACGAACAGGACCGTAACCGGGAGATAGTCCAGCCGGTATTGTTTTGACTTTATAAAACCGAAGCACGCCATCGCCAGCCATACAAAATGAAACAGATACATTGCAATGCCGATTTTTTTTGACCTTTCTGCGACGAGCGACTGTCCCACGGGCTGGAACCAGAACCTGACAAATTTTTTAACCGTAAGTTTCATAAAACCGGACGGGTTTTCTCTGATGTTCCTTATCCCTTCACGGAACATCTCCTTCTCACCGTCAACGGGATTTTTTATTTTTCCGAACCTTTCCCAAAAATAGGGATCCCTGTCGGTTATGGCGAGGCCGTCCCACGGGAGGTAAGTGCCTGCCCAGAACAGTTCTCCCGCGCTTGTATTGACGAGGAGGAACCTGTCAAACGTACGGTAGTTCCGGAGCGTCCACGGGAGGACAGGCAGTAAACTTATAAGAATAAACAGCACTAATTCAACGGTCCGCTTCCGGAACGTTTCTTTGGCAGGCATCACAAGAAAGATTGCTGCTGCCAGAAAGAAAGGATAAAATATCGCCGTTGACCTGCACAGGTTTGATACACCTAACACAAAGCCGCCGCATAAGAGAATAAACCTGTCCCGGTACTTGAGGCCTGTGAGAATACAATACACCCAGACCGACATCAGAAAGATATAAAGCGTTTCAGTCCCGATTATGTGCGTATATACGACCAGCGGCGGATAAACCGCAAGCAGGAGTGCCGTTATGACAGGTATGTCCATGCCGAGGGCCGGAAGCATGGTGCCGTCGTGTCCTGCCGTATGACTCCCGTCCGTTTTTTTGGCGCCCAGAATTCCCCTTGATATTAAATAAAGTACAACTACGGTGGCTGAGCCGGCAACTGCCTGAAATATTTTTATGGACAAAAAATTATGTCCGAAGAGTAAATATAAAAAGGCAAGGATTATGGGATAGACGGGAGCCCTGATTGACGTCGGCGTGCCGTCCGCCTCAAGGAAGCCCCTGCCGTTCGCCAGGTTGTTCGCCACCGCGTCCCATGAGAGAGTGTCGTCCCAGTGGACGGGCCTCGGAGGCATGACGGCAAGGAATATTAGCCGGACAAAAAGGGACACCAGAAATATTTTCAATAAAAGGTTGTGTTTCATTCTTGTTATGCCCCGCCCGACTTTTTAAAAATTTTTACCGATTTAATTAATTGCAAGTTGAACCTTATCATTTCGCCTGTTTTCATCCTGTACAATTTGAATACGTAGTTGTAAAGATAGATTACGGAGAAAATAGCGTCGTATATAAAGGTGAGCGGCAGTTTAATCAGAATCTTTATCAACGGGAACAGCCGGGGGAACCGCGCGGCTATCAAAAAAAATTTCTGCAGGTTGACGAGTTGCCTTATATTATCCTGCTTTATGACGCTCCGTTTCAGATAGAACTCGGGGATACTGTCAAGGTTAAAACCGTCCTCAACAAAACCGTTCCGGATTGCAAAATCCCCTGCCTCGGTCCCGGGGTATGGGGTAAAAATAGAACACCATGGATATGTTGATTTTATCTTCTGGTTGAGGGTTACCGTCTCATACGCCTCTTCAAGCGTTTCCCCCGGCAGGCCCACCATGTTGAATGTTTTAAATTCAATACCGTATTTGCGCAGCAGGTCGGCGGTATTGGTAATCTGGTGGTTTGTGATATTTTTCTTTAGCACGTTTTGTCTTATTAATTCATTTCCGTGTTCAATGCCGAATGATACGGCAAAACAGGAACTCATTTTTAACTCCCTGACAATTTCTTCGGTTACCAGGTTCGCCCTCAGGTTGCAGTGGAACGGCAGGTTTATGCGTTTGCGGTATAACTCAAGAAACTTAAACAGCCAGGATGTGTTCAGAATAAACGTGTCGTCATGAAAATGGACCCGTTCAAGCGGCCGGGTTCCCCTGTATTCTTCTATTTCGTTTACGACGTTCTCCGGGCTCCTGTACCTGACATATTTCCCTTCCTGCAAAGTTGATGCCGCCCGGTTAAAACAGAAACTGCACTTATACGGGCAGCCCCTTGAGGCGATGAAGAAAGCCATTGTGCTTTTTCTGAAATAGGTATATCTGTCATAGTGCGAGCGGTCCGGGAACGGCAGGGTGTTAAGATCACCTACAAGAGGCCTTGTATTGTTTGCGATAATCCTGCCGTCTTCTTTTGTTGAAAGGTTTAATATCTTTTTTATTTCTTTGCGTCCGTCTATGGCGTCAAGCAGTTCCAACGTTGCGAGTTCCCCTTCACCCCTGCAGATTATATCAACCTGCGGTTTTTCCAGTACAGGCGGATAAAATGTCGGGTGCGGGCCGCCGAAGACCGTCAATATATTTTTGAACCTCTCCTTTATCGATGCGGATACGTTCAGCGTCCACCTGTGCGCCCCTGTGATGCAGTAAAAACCAACCACGTCGGGCGAGAAATTTTTAACCTCGTCAATAATTTTGCGGGTGTCGGGCTCAATGATTATCCTGGATTCGTGTCCCTTTGATTTCACGTAGGACGAAATCCACATCGGGCCCGCCAGGTCAACCCATATATTCTGGACAAAAATTATCCTTGCCATTGTTAATCAAAAATCCTGTATTTTATGAGAGTCCAGATGGCCGCGAGCCCGTCTTTCCAGTTTATCTTCTTCCCCTCCCGGTAAGTCCTCGGGTAATAACTAACAGGCACCTCGTAAATCTTGTGACCATTTTTGAGAATTTTCGCAGTAACCTCGGGACAGAATTCAAAGCGGCGGCATTTCAACTCAATTGATTTAAGCGCTGAGATATGAAAAACCTTGTAGCAGGTGGCTTCGTCGCTGATGTTTGATTTATATAGGACGTTTGTCAAAAAAGACAAAAACTTCACGCCGTAATGGAATATTAAACTGCGGGTAGGGGCTTTACCGAGGATACGCGAGCCGTAAACCACCATGGCTTTACCGGAAATAATCGGCTCAATCAGTTTCGGATAGTCGGCAGGGTCGTACTCCATGTCGGCGTCCTGGACAAGGACTATGTCTCCGGTTACCTCTTTCAGCCCCGTCCTTATGGCGCTTCCCTTGCCCATGTTCCTTTCATGAAAAATTACTTTAACCCCGCCGTCAGCAGCGATTTTTTTTAATATTTCTCTGGTAGCATCATCAGAGCCATCGTCCACTATAATTATTTCTTTATCAATCGGGACGGCCCGGACCCTCTCCAGTAATTTTAATACGGTCTCTTTTTCATTATAAACAGGAATTATTATTGATAGTTTCATTCTTGTCAATCAAGACTGTCGGGCTACCCCGTCCGGCCACCCCG
>JAHJSO010000249.1 GCA_018830385.1 Elusimicrobiota bacterium
AAACTTGACGGGTGCAGGACGGCGATAAAAAAAGGCGTTAAAGAAGTCCACATTACGAATCAGGTTGATTTTTTAAGGAAGGGGACGCGGCTCACTAAATAGTCACGCGGTGCAACGAGATTGCTTCGTCGCTGACGCTCCTCGCAATGACAGTATGATAAAAGGGGATTGCTTCGGGGCTTCGCTCCTCGCAATGACACATTATTCGCAATGACTCCGTGTCACAACACGGGCACCGGCAGGGTTTATTGTTTCCATCGCCCGGGCAAGACCAACCCGCAGTATTTCCTCAATCGCATCCGCTGCACCAACGGTCATCATGCCAACCGCCTCTTTTTCCATCTCGCTAAATTCACTTAGGACGAATTCTTTCGGGTCGGTATTTGCAGGCACAGGGCCTATGCCCAAACGCAACCGCGGGAATTCCCCGGAGCCGAGAGCCATTATTATTGATTCAAGTCCGTTGTGCCCTCCCGAAGACCCGCCTGGTTTGAGACGGAGTTTGCCTAACGGCAGGGCGGTGTCGTCGTACACAATTAGGATTTCGGATAGCCCTATTTTGTACATCCGGATTATTTTTTCCACCGCAACCCCCGACAGGTTCATGTAGGTAAGCGGTTTTGATATTAAGATTGTGGATGCGTTCAGGGGTGTTGAGACGCGGCGAGAGCGGTGACTTGTGTGCGTGAGGGTATCGCTGTGTGCATGGTGTCCGCAGGTGCGGGTGCCGTGTGTGCGATGCGTGCGGGAGACGTACGTACCAAGCATGGACGAGAACATGGCAGACTTTTTCATTTGCACGTTCCACCCGTCCGCCAGTTTGTCCATTACGTTAAACCCGGCGTTATGCCGTGTCCGTTGATATTTCCTGCCCGGGTTGCCCAGTCCGACGATAAGTTTCACGTACACCTCAATCAATCTCTAATCTATGAACATCTTGGTGAAGTCAACCAGTTTAATCCCCTATCAACCCGTGGTGCAATATTTGACACACGGCTATGATAATATGACTTGAGGGTTGCACGCATTACTTCTTTTCAGTAGGTTTCTTTTCTTTTTGCTGCTCAGGTGCAGCCGGTTGTTTCGCCTGCGGTTTGCCTGTTTCAGCCGTCTCCTCTTCCTCCTCTTCCTTCTTGCCCTTGGAGATAATCTCAGGTTCTGCAGGTCCGACGGAAATTGCATCAACCGTCGGGGCGACCTCCTCAACCTTGGTAGGTGCGATGATGTGCAGGATGATTGAATTCGGGTCACCCAGGACTTCAACATCGGCTGGGATTTTCAGTTCCTTTAAGGTGACGTTATTCCCTATGTTTAACGACGAGACGTCAACGTTAATTGTTCCGGGTATTTTTGCAGGTAAACACTTCACCCGGATTTCTCTCGTTATGTGTTCAAGTATCCCGCCCTGCGCTTTTACGCCAGGTGCTTCGCCCGTTATTTTTATCGGGATGTTCACCTCAATCTTTTTCTCCATGGATACAATCTGAAAATCAACGTGTAGGGGTTTCAGCGAAAGCACGTCTTTCTGAATTTCTTTCATAAGGACGTTTTTTACCGTGCTGTCGTACTGGAGTTTGATAATCACGTTGGTGGCGGAATCGGTCCTCAAAATCTTTATCAACTCTTTTTCGTTGATGAAAAGAGGGATTGTTTTTTCACCGGAGCCATATACGACGGACGGTATCAATCCCTGTTTCCTGGACGTTTTCAGGTTTCCCTTTGACACGGTTTCTCTTTTTTTTGCGGTTAACGTTATTTGTTCCATTATACCCTTCCCCCTGCGCTCTCACATCTCGCGCCCGTCGCTATTTTTGTGCTCCTTATTCATCTAACAGCGACCCTGTCTATCTTGCCGCCATTTAAGACGAAGCGGTTAAACGAACAACTCGCTCACGGATTCACAATCGTTTATTCTTCTTATCGCCCGGCCAAGCAGCCCGGCCACCGGCAGCACAATTATCTTTTTTGATTTTTTGCTCAACGGTATTGAGTCGGTTATTACCAGCCGGCTTATTTCTGACCGGTCAATGTTTTCAACGGCATTCCCTGAAAGGATGCCGTGAGTGGCAAGCGCAATAACCTCCCCTGCGCCCGCTTTTTTCAGAGCGGCTGAAACCTTCAGGAGCGTCCCCGCGGTGTCAACGATGTCGTCAAGTACCAGCGTGGTTTTATTTTTCACGTCGCCGATTACGTGCATTACGGAAGATTTATTCGGGACGGGCCTGCGTTTATCAACGATTACCAGCGATGCGCGAAGTTTTTTACCGAACGCACGCGCACGTTCCACGCCGCCTGCATCGGGAGAGACGACGCACGTCCGCCCCGCCCGCGCCGTAAAGTTTCTGCCTTTGAGATATTCAAGAAAAACCGGGGTTGCATAAAGGTTGTCAACCGGTATATCAAAAAAGCCCTGTAGTTGACCCGCGTGCATGTCCAGAGCCACAACCCTGTTCGCCCCGCTTGCCGTGATCAGGTTTGCGATTAGTTTCGCCGTGATGGGCACCCGCGGCTCCGCCTTCCTGTCCTGTCTGCCGTAGCCGTAGTAGGGCATAACGGCGGTTACACTTTTTGCGGACGCCCTGTGGAGGGCATCAATGATAATCAG
>JAHJSO010000250.1 GCA_018830385.1 Elusimicrobiota bacterium
CCCGTTAATTTCAGAAAACCAGAAGCGAAAGAACAAGAAGGGCTCTACAATGTTGAAAAAAATGGATAATTTAACAGAAAAAGAAAAACAGGCAGTTCAAAAGTTAGTAGAAGGGCTTAAAAAACTTTATGGTGAAAATTTAGCCCAACTGATACTTTATGGTTCAAAAGCGAGAGGTGATTTTGAAGATGGTTCGGATATAGATATTCTGGTCGTTTTGAAAAAAATGGGTTTAAGTTTTGATGAAATTGATAAAATTAACAGGATATCAGCACCGATTTGTCTTGAAAACGACTTGTTAATATCAACAATTCCAATAGAAGAAGAATGGGTTAATGCTGATTATAAGACGATATTTGTTCATAATGTTTTGAAAGAGGGAATAAAATTATGACAAAAAACGATGAGATAAAAAAACTTATAGAAAAAGCGGAGAGATACTTATCTATTGCCAGGGACGATATAAAGAATTCAAATTATGATACCAGTGTTTCCCGTGCTTATTATTCCATGTTCTATTATACAGAGGCAGTGTTGCTTACTAAAGAATTAAGATTTTCCAAACATTCCGCTGTTATTGTTGCATTTGGTCAACATTTTTGCAAAACAGGTGAGGTTAAACTAGAATTGCATAATATTTTAAGAAATGGTTTTGAGAAACGCAATATTGGTGATTATTTATACATGAAGGAAATAACCAAAGAAGAAGCAGAAAAAATGTTAAAAGACGCAGAATATTTTGTTTCTGAAATAAAGAAAAAAGCAGGTAAATAAAATGGAAAAGGATAACCGGCGAGAACATTACGGAGAGATTGCTTCGGCTGTGCCTCGCAATGACACAGTGGGCGGGTGGACAGGCGTACTAACGCGGATTGGGTGGTTAGGGCAGATAGGATGGCTAACGCGGCTTGGGGGGGTGTTTTTGTCGCCAGTCCTGATGCAAGATTATGGCTCCGAAAATGAGAGCCACAAGAATTCCCCCACCCAGCAAGATGTAAATCCCTTCCATAATTATTCTCCTTTATCAGCAATCAATCCGATTGGTAAAAAAACCGAGAATGCAACAAACCCACCAATAAAAAGTTCTGTCTTAAACTTTTCAGGTGCACTGAATTGCCCTATGACAAGCGCTATAAAAATGTATTTACTTAAATCAAGGAAAACTTTTGCCAAATTTTCTCTTTGTCGCTTACTGAATTTCATCAGTGCTATCATACAACAAATAAATAAGTTTGTCAAGGGAGATGTCGCTGCCCCTGTTTTCGCAGTTTTCGTTCTCTTTGTAATCCTCATAACCGGACAGATTTTTGCCCAGGAAGTTAATGTTAAGGATAAAATCAGGCAGTTAAAACATAAAAACCCCGCAGTCAGGATTCAGGCAGTTAAAGATTTAGGTAAGGAAATTGCAGAAAGTGAGATAGAAAATACTAAAAGAAAAGAAATAGTTGATAAACTCATAGAGACATTAAAGAAAGATAAAGATGGATTTGTGCGAAGAACATCTGCTGAAGCATTAGCAAACACACGTGACAAAACTGTTATTCCGGAATTGATTGAAACAGCAAAGAACGATGTGTTTAAAGATACAAGAAAGACAGCAATACTTGGTTTAGGTCAAATACAGGATGAATCCGCAGTTCCTACATTAAAAGAAATTTTTGTAAACGAAAAAGAAGATATGGCTATTTGTCTAATGGCAGGTAACAGTTTGAGTTATATTGCAACCAAAGAAGTGTTTGAGATATTCAAACAAGAGTTAGGTAACGGAAATCCCCGGATACGACTACAATCTGTTGTTGGATTACGCAATATGCTTACAGGATTTATGATGAAAGAGCGAATAGAATTACTTGAGAAAATGCTTAATGATAAAGATAATAGAGTAAAAGAAGTTGCAGAAGAGTCACTGGAAAAACTTCAACCGGTAAAAACGAAAGAGTAATGTTGATGACCGTTGGAGGATGAGTTTAGGAAGACAGGGCAGGACGCAGGGAAATAAAATGGAAAAGGATAACCGGCGAGAACATTATGGAGAGATTGCTTCGGCTGCGCCTCGCAATGACACAGTGGGCGGGTGGACAGGCGTACTAACGCGGATTGGGTGGCTGGGGCAGATAGGCTGGCTAACGTGGCTTGGGAGGGTGTTTTTGTCGCCAGTCAGAATAAAGCACAAGCCCCGTTACAATAGTACCGGCAATAAGGAGTACCGTGAGAAGTATAGTGAATTCGTTCATTATTCACCTCCCTTGTCTATTAAATATCCAAATAATGCAAATATAAAAAATGAACATATACCGTATACGAAGTTTGCCAAAGAAATTTTTTCCGGCGAAATAAACCTACCAATTATAAAAGCACCAAAAATGATTTGCGCTAAACTAAACATAAACCTTGCTAAATTTTCTCTGCGTCTTTTTGTTAGATTCATCAATAATATTGTAACACAAACAAAATTGCTTGTCAAGGGTTGGGGGATGATAGATAAGGCATTGAAGGCGGGGAGATTGCTTCGGCTGCGCCTCGCAATGACACGG
>JAHJSO010000052.1 GCA_018830385.1 Elusimicrobiota bacterium
GGACATAAACATGTCGCTCCCCGGCACGGAATTCGTCGGTTACAGTAAACAGGCATTCGGGATTAAACTTGTGACAAAACGCAAGGGATGGAATGCCACATACATCGCCAGCCAGTCAAAGGGGACCCCTGAAACAAAAAGATTTACGGGTTATACAAAACTTGAAAGACCGACGATTTATGATACCTCATACGTTGAGAAAAGATATTACAAACTCTCATTCGGGACCGACGCCGTAAAGGAAGGCGCGGAAATTATTTACAGGGATGACAGGAATTCCACAAATGACCAGAATGCAATCCCCGTTTCGTATTCAAGTTATACCGCGGCGCTCCAGACGTTTTCCACCGGCTATTTTGACCGTCTCCTGCCGGGCCAGGATTACACGGTTGATTACCCGAAAGGGATAATAATCCTGAAAAACACCGTCCAGACAAACCATGTGATTGTCGTCAACTACCAGAAAAAGGACGGGACGTTTCTGAATACCTCGCTCGGGACGACAAACTACATTTTGATAAAGGACGAATTAAATACCCGTAATGTTGAAACCGGGCCGTCAAGGGAATTAAAGAACTTTTATAACATAGGCAAGACGCAAATATTAAGGGACAACGGGAGGGGGAACTTCTTTCTGAAAGTGGTTGACCCTGCAGGCAACGATGTCTCCTCAATAGACGGCAAGCCCGTGCCCGTTTATCCGAAGCATCTCGTTATGGATTTTGAGGCGGGACTATTTTACATACTGGATGACACCCAGAAGATATGGCACCCGTTCAAGGATTCCGCCTATGCATCTTCAAAGCAGTCGTCTTACAGGTTTTTCATTGAATACAGGTGGAGATCAAAAACGCTGTCATTAAGGCCGGGGATTTTGCCGCAGTCGGAAGTGATTCTGATGGACAACAGGATGCTGACGAGGGACGTTGACTATTTTATTGACTATGACATAGGGATACTGACGATACTGGATGAAAGCAGAATAACCGATACGACCGTTATTGATGCAAGTTATGAATACACCCTCTTCGGGCTCGGCACGCAGATAGGCGAAACATTTCTTGGCACCAGGCAGGAATTAGCTCTCACGCAAAATTTATTTATAGGCGCAAGTTTTATGCAGAATTTTCCGGCAAGGCCACAGACCATACCTGATTTTAAATCGGCCCCGCAGGACCTTATGGTCGGCGAGGTTGATACAAGGGTTTCAGGGCTTAGTTTCGGGCCTTTCGGCGTGGGTTTCGGGGGCGAATATGCCTTTTCCGCAAGGAACATGAACGTCTTCGGCAGGGCGATGGTTGAATCAATGGAAAACATCAAACAGGAAGACGGGCCTTCCCTGTACAGGGAGTCATGGAAGTTCAGCGCCACTTCCGAGAAACACCCTTACCCGTATAATGCAAACTGGATATCATGGAATAATACGGACGTCAGCATAAAGGAGATTTACGGGATAAAACTGCTAAGGGACGAGCAACAGAAGGTATTGAACATAAACTACAATTTAAAGTCGGGCACGGCGGCCGCAATCGTGCAGAGTTTATCTCCCGTGGGGCTGGATTTTTCAAGAAAGATATATCTTGAAATGCAATTAAAACTTACGTCCCCCAACTTACAGAATGCATATCTTGTAGTTGAAATGGGACGGCTGAATGAAGACGCCGACAGGGACGGCGTATTTGATACGGAAGACACTATCAGAAACGGCGTTTTAAACGAGGGGGAGGATATCGGGTGGAAATTTACCAACCCTGACGGCGCGGATAGGTTAGTGGACGGAGGCAACGGGCTGATTGATTCCGAAGACCTTGACGGCAACGGGTTTTTTGAAACGTTTGACAACGTGGTTGAAGGTGAAAACGGAAGATTCACGATTTCGCTTTCCACTGAAGCGGTCAGTGATAAATGGGTGTATATAAAGAAGGACATAAAGATTACCGACCCCAGCCAGTGGACCTATGTTAAGCAGGTCCGTATAACCGTATATGCCCCGGGGCAGGAGGGGAGTATCGCCATAGCAAAGTTAAACTTTTCAGGCAATAAGTGGGAAAACCTTACCCCGGGGGCGCTGAAGATTTATTCGGTCAGCAATTTTGACGACACGGAGTACAGCAAGAACTCGCTCATTGACAAAGAGCGGGAAACATATGAGAAGGTTTACGGCCCGTTGCTGATTGAGGATGACACGACAAGGAGGGAACAGTCCCTGAAACTTGAATATGATTTTGAGGCGTTTACCTCGTCACCCGTAGCGGTTGCGCGGCTCTCATACCTTAAAGGCATGGATTTTTCAACCCACAAATACCTTAAATTTTTTGTTTATGGCAGGGGGAATAACGAGACACTCCGCCTGCGGCTTTTGACCGACGACAATAACTATCTGGAATACGGTGTTAAGGTTGACTGGAACGGCAGGTGGAAACTGTTGAGCATCCACCAGTCGGATGAAACCGGCGACTCGGTGCCTGACCGGTGGATTGTCGGGGACAGGGACATAAAAGCAAACATTACGAGTAAGGGAACGCCGTCTTTTTTAAACATAACGCAAATACAATTAATAGTAAGTACCGCCACGGAATTGGGGACGGCAAACAGCCCGAAATCATACCTTTGGGTTAACGAAATACACCTTACCGATTCCTTTCAACGAAAAGGTGAAGCAGCCAGGTTCTACACCAGCCTGTCCCTGCCCGGATGGTTTGACACGGGGGCATCTTATAAGAATATAGGCGCTGCCTTTGAGACATTCAACCAGCCCATAACCAACCGTGAACTGAAGGAGGAATCTGCTTATTTTAATTTCAAGAGATTAAGTTTTATGCCCATATCCGTTTCCGGGGGGAGGAGCGAAACGACGACCCCGTCCCTTGAAAGATCGGGTGAACTCGTAGCTGCAATTGAACAGGACAGCGTCATAAAACACAATCTTTTCGCCAGCACGAACATATCCCTCTGGAAACTCCCCAGGATAGGCGGGTCATACTCCGTTACAATATCAAGCATATCAAACAGGCCTCAAAAGATATTCCGGACCGACGAACAGTCAACTGTGTCCACAAACCTTGACTGGGGCATTCCGAGGATTTTAAAATTTGATTTGATTGACTCCCTTTACCCTACAAGCATAAATGCTTCCGCCTCAAGGACAACCACGCTAATCTGCCCGTGGGACGTGGTACTTTCAACGACGAACCCTGTCCGGGATGAAAAATCAGACACCATAGCCGCCAGGGCGCCCTTCAATATATGGAAAAGGATAACCCTCAACCCGAGTTATTCACAGACGATGACTTATGAGGAAAAACGGATTGAACCGCTCATCAGTTACGAAAAATCCAGGAACCAGTTAGTCGGCATGGGTTCTTCTATCAGGGTTTTCAGGTGGTTTATGCCTTCTGCAAACTATTCAGTAAATACAACCGAGACATACAACTTCGGGGAACTGGACCCGGCAAAAATCTCCAAACTTAAGACAGTCACCAGGTCTTCCTCGGGCGACCTTTCCGTAAGTTTCGGAATAGGTGAGATTGTCCGGTTCAGACCTGTCAGGACATTAAACCTGTCGCAGAGTTTCAGTATCCAGGACTATGACAAATACGATAATCTGCCGAGCACCTTTTCCGCTCTCGGACCTTCCGCCGGCATAAAAGATACGAACGAATTAATAAGCGACACGATTGATAAACTTAACGTCCGCAAGATGTTTGACCCTGAAAAACTTGTCCAACTTACAAAAAGGGACAACTGGCGTATGGCGGGCAGGTGGAATGTCCTGGAAGGGTTTCCGTTCCCGTCAAGGTTTGAACCGCTGAAAAGGATGAACGTAAGCGGGACAAATACCGAAACAAGCGAGTACAGTTATATTACCGGGACACAGATAAGGAAATACATCAGGGTATGGCCGGATTTGATATTATCCTTCTATGATACGGAAAAGATTCTGGGTGTGCAGAGGGTAATCTCGGACTCAAGGGTTTCTATAAAAACATTTTCAAAAGTTGACAATTCATACGGGTTTGTATCCGACGATTGGGCGCAGCAGGGCAAGGGGGAAGAATTGCGCAATAATCTGGACACATCTTTCAATATCTATAAAAAATACTCTATGTCGGTGTCTTACGGGGAGTCCATGGGGAGAAGCAAAATTTATTTACCGGTTGAGAAAACCACCTCTTTAAGCAGGTCGTATGAATACTCCCTGCAGTTCGGATTTGAATTCCGGCGGATAAAAATTACGCCGGGGTACAGTTTCAGGGACGACAAGGCATGGGCGGGTGACCCGGCTGTTGAGAGGGACGTCCGTGAAAAACCCACCCAGGACCTGCGTACGCACACTGCTAATTTGCAATTATACGCCAACACGTCCCTGCCGGGAGGGCTCCGCATACCTCTTGTAGGCAAAACCCTCCCCCTCGTCAATAATTTCATTTTCAATGGAAACTATACCTATATAGATAAAGACACCGACCTCGGGGATGTTTCAAAGAACAAGACCACGCAGCATAACGTGGGCTTGAGCGTTGATTATGAAGCGTCTTCAAATATCAGGGTAACCGTTGGCAGCGGCTGGACAAGATTCATCAACAAGAAAGTTGACAAGGAAAACTATTCTTCGTACAACATTTCGGGGCAGTTGACTCTTGTTTTTTAGGTTAACCGGACTCATGTTAATGTTCCATTTAATACGCCGTATAACGGCAATATTCAAAAAAATAATCATCCGGGCTATGGACTTTGTGTTTCCCACCGTCTGCCCTGGTTGCGGAAAGTTTATTGCGGACGGAGACGCCGGGGAGGGAAAGATTGTTTGCGGGGAGTGTTTTGAAAAAATAAAATATGTTGACGGAAAGATATGTTTGAAATGCGGGCTTCCGTGTCCGGGCGATTCGTGTCCGGGCGACTTATGCGATTCCTGTGAGAAGCCGCGCACGGAAATATACTACACTTATTTAAGGGGCGCCTGCGTCTATAATGAAAACCTGTCGGGATACATCAGCAGTTTTAAATACAGGGGAAAGGAATACCTGTCTGAATTCCTCGGAAACATACTGAACGGCTATCTTGAGAAACACCCGGAAATGACAAAGGTTGATGCCGTTGTCCCGGTGCCGCTCCACTGGCGTAAATGGCTGGCACGCGGCTACAACCAATCGGAACTACTTTCAGCCCGTGTCGCAAAAAGATTTAACATAAAACTTGATCCCGGCATGCTGGAAAGAAAAAGATGGACAAGACCGCAGGCGAAACTCACAAGACAGGAAAGGTTCAAAAATACAGACGGGGCGTTTGAGATAAAAAGCGGCAGACAAACGGCAGGGAAAAACATATTGCTTATAGATGACGTTTCAACAACAGGGGAAACAATAAACCAGTGTGCAATGGCGCTGAAAAATAAAGGGGCTGGCAACGTTTACGGCCTTGTTGTGGCGAGAGACCTGCCGGAGAGGCCTGCCCCACTTGACATCTCTCATTAATCTTTGATATAATAATGTATAGAGTATTCCCGGCATCACTTATTCTGCCGATAGTTGAGACATCAAAATTGAACGGAGGAATTAAATTATGACTGTAAAAATTGGCATTAACGGTTTCGGAAGGATCGGCCGCCTGGTGGCGCGTGCGATACTGGAAAAGGGCAACAAGAATATTCAGCTTGTTGCGGTAAATGACCTGACAGATGCAAAAACAAACGCATACCTGCTCAAGTATGACTCCGTTCACGGCAGTTTTCCCGGCAATGTCCGGGCCGACGGGGAAGATGCAATTTTTGTAGACGGCCAGACAATAAAGGTCTTAAAGAAAAAAGACCCGTCTGAACTGCCGTGGAAAGACCTCGGCGTGGACATTGTAGTTGAGTCCACGGGACTGTTCACGGTAAAAAAGGACGGCATAAATAAGAAAGGCAAAGAAGTGAAGGGCGCTGAAAACCACATTACAAAAGGTGGCGCAAAGAAAGTCATAATAACCGCGCCTGCCGAAGGAGAGGATATAACACTGGTGCTTGGGGTTAATGAAGACAAGTACGACCCGAAAAACCACAATGTGGTATCAAATGCTTCCTGTACGACCAACTGTCTGGCGCCGGTTGCCAAAGTAATAAATGATAAATGGGGCATAGAAAAGGGCTTGATGACAACCATACACGCATACACGAATGACCAGAAAATACAGGATATGGCGCATTCGGATCTCAGAAGGGCAAGGGCTGCCGCAGTTTCAATGATACCTACGTCAACGGGTGCGGCGAAGGCGATAGGCCTTGTTATCCCGGAACTCAAAGGAAAACTTGACGGGTTTGCAATAAGGGTCCCGATACCAAATGTATCCGTGGTTGATTTAACCGCTACATTGAAAAATACTGCCACAGTCGATGAGGTAAACGCCGCCCTGAAGGGAGCATCCGAAGGGAAAATGAAAGGCATACTCGGTTATACCGAGGAGCCCCTCGTTTCAATTGATTTCAACCACTGCCCGCTGAGTTCGGTTGTGGATGCGAAGTTTACCAAGGTGGTTCAGGACAACTTCCTGAAAGTCCTTTCATGGTATGACAACGAGTGGGGATATTCCTGCAGGGTGATTGACTTGATTGAATTCATGATTAGAAAAGGAATTTAAAACGGGACATAGAACGTCCGGGAGCGGATATATGAAAAAAACAATTAAAGACATTCAGGTAAAAAA
>JAHJSO010000251.1 GCA_018830385.1 Elusimicrobiota bacterium
AAGGATATTCCATATCAATCGCTTATCAAGATTTTCGTAAAAAGAGAAATTGAAAAAGAACTAGCAAAAAGCAGATAAATAACGGGAGGTTCAAATGTACCATGAAACACTTGACATAAAGGAAATAACAGGACCCCTGATTCTTGTGGGAAATGCCTACGGTTCAAAATACGAGGAACTCGTTGAGATTGAACTCCCGACAAAGGAAAAACGACTGGGCAGGGTTCTTGAGGTTAACGGTGATAACGCCCTCATACAACTTTTTCAGCAGAGCACGGGTATAGGCATTGAGAACACAAGGGTCCGGTTCCTCGGCAGGGGCATTGAATTGCCTGTTTCACTGGATGTACTGGGCAGGATTTTTGACGGGCTCGGCAGGCCCATTGACGACGGCACTGAAATAATCCCGGACAAACGGCTTGACATCGGCGGCAATCCGATAAACCCTTATGCAAGGGCGTATCCGCAGGAGTTCATCCAGACGGGGATTTCTGCAATTGACGGGCTCAACACCCTTGTCCGCGGGCAGAAACTCCCGATATTTTCCGGCTTCGGTCTGCCGCATGCCGAACTTGTGGCCCAAATAGCCCGACAGTCAAAGGTTATTTCCAGAGATGCCAGCGATGCCAGCGACGATAAATTTGCAGTCGTGTTCGCTGCAATGGGCATTACCTTTGAAGAGGCGAACTTTTTTATGAATGATCTTCGCAACACGGGTGCGATTGAACGCTCTGTGATGTTCATAAATCTGGCTGACGACCCTGCAGTTGAGAGGATAGCGACCCCCAGGGTCGCGCTGACCTGCGCAGAATATCTGGCTTTTGAACACAACCACCATGTCCTTGTAATAATGAGCGATATGACAAATTACTGCGAGGCGTTGAGGGAGGTATCTTCGGCAAGAAAAGAGGTGCCGGGCAGGCGGGGGTATCCGGGCTACCTCTATACCGACCTTGCAAGTTTATATGAACGGGCAGGACGGCTCAAAAACAGGGGCGGCTCAATCACGCTTATGCCAGTAGTTTCAATGCCTGAAGACGATAAGACCCACCCCATCCCCGATTTAACCGGATATATTACGGAGGGGCAGATAGTCCTTGACAGGGGAATTCACCGTCGGGGCATATACCCGCCCATTGACGTGCTGTCGTCCCTTTCCCGTCTCAGGGACAAGGGTATAGGCGCCGGACGCACGCGTGAAGACCATGCTGACTGGGCGAACCAGTTGTTCGCATGTTACGCAAGGGGCAAGGAGGTACAGGAACTTGCAGTTGTTCTGGGTGAAGCAGCCCTTACGGAGACAGACAGGCAGTTCCTGAAATTTTCCAATCAGTTTGAAGACAGGTTTGTCAGACAGTCATACGACGAGAACAGGGACATAATTGACAGTTTTGAAACCGGCTACGGGCTTTTGAAAAACCTGCCTGAAGAGGAACTGAAAAGGATACGCCCTGTCTTCAAAGAGAAATATCTTAAAAAATGAAACACACAGTAAATCCAAATAGAATGGAACTCTTACGGCTACGAAAGCGGCTTGTTTTCGCCCGCAGGGGCCACAAACTTCTGAAGGATAAACAGGACGAACTGCTCAGGCATTTTCTGAGATTAATTAACGAGATTAAGCCGCTCAGGGAAAAGGTTGAAAACCGGATTGACGGAGTTTATAAATATTTTTCAATCAGCCAGATGGGAATCCCGCGCGTTGACATTGACGGAATACTGAATTCTTCAGGCCGGCCACGTTTCGCCTGCCGGGAACGAAATCTTATGAACATGCGCATACCTGAGTTTGAATTTGAATTTAACAAACCGGCGGTTATCGGGCACATGCCTTTTGAACTTAACTATTCCATGCAGGCGTTTTATAATCTTCTGCCCGAACTTATAGCCCTTGCAGAGAAAGAAAAATCCATTGAGATTCTTGCCTACGAACTGCAGAGGACACGCCGCAGGGTAAACGCCCTTGAGTACATACTTATACCCGCCCTGAAAAACACAATCAGGTTTATTGCGGACCGGTTGAATGAACTTGAAAGATCAAACATCACCCGTCTGATGAAGATAAAGACGCTGGTAGCCCGTTGAGACCCATACCCGCCAACCTTTGTCAAATGATGCAAGACCTGACCCCGTCGCTGTAAAGACGCTGGTAGCCCGTTGAGACCCATCGGGTCATTGCGAGGCGCAGCCGAAGCAATCCCAATGCCACCGTGTCATTGCGACTATTCCACTATTTTCCTGAGTTCGGCGATTGCAGAAAGAATGGCTAAATAACTTGTTTTCGGGTTTGTTGGAGAAGGGATATTTTCCGTGCAGGTGGTTATCCTTCCGAAATCCCCCGTTATTTCCACCCGGTGCGTGTTGGTTTGGACCTTCGGGTCCGCTATTATCTCAACCTGTGTTTTTTCCTGCCCTATGCCTGCGATTGAAAGGGCTGCCGCAACGTTTATATTCGCCGGGAAGTTCCGGACGGCATCCCGCGCCCTGCCTCTGAAAACGGTTTTTTCCCTGCTTATATCCAGCCCTAATGATTTCGGCGGTTTTCTTGTAATAAGCCGGACGCTGTCAACCTTTCCGAGCGAAGCAGCGGCGACTGCGTCAAGGCCCGCTATGGCGCCGGAGGGGAAATACACCCTGCACCCGTTTTTTTTCGCCCGTTTAATTATGTCGTTCCAGCGGATGAGAGCCCCGACGGACATAACGAACAAGTCCTTCTTCATCGGGAATGCGACCGCTGCGATTTCCCTGACTGCCTTTTGACCGGCGCATTCAACAACGATGTCCGACGGCCTTATTGCGTCCCGCAAGGTGCGGCAGACAGCAGGCAATTTCACCCCGTTAGAGATGTCATTCAGTTTTTTCTTTAGCCGCCTGCAACTCTCCGGGTTTATGTCATAAATGGCAACGAGTTTTGCCGGGATGATTTTTCGGTAGATGGCGTTCGCTATCTCCCTGCCTATGGTGCCGCAACCGACGAGTGATATTTTTTTCATACCCTTATGTTGTCAATCA
>JAHJSO010000252.1 GCA_018830385.1 Elusimicrobiota bacterium
CTCTGAAATTCATCTCCGGGCCTCAAATAAAAACAATAACAACTCGGGCATATGTTGTTGCACCCGGTGCACTGGACGCACGTTTTTGACGCTTCTTTCCACCAGCCGGACAAATAATTTTCTTTCGCCCTTTTTTTCAAATCTGCGTTTTTCAGCACAGCAAAGTCCCTGTTTATTTCGTCAAGCATTCTTATCGACTCCTGGCGCGCTTCGTCCCTTTTAGTGAGCATCTCTCCGGGGACATCATCAAAAAATGCCTCCAACTGGGCAAGGATTTTCTCCCCCTCGGGGCTGCCTGCTTCAACTATGTAGCCGCCTGCAGCGGGTGAAAAATTTAAATCATACGCCTGTTTCCCCGTCTCAACGTACGGCTTGCCTTCTACGAATGAACAGAAACAACTTGACTGCGGTTTCGGGCAATCGCTTGAAAAAATCAGGGTGTTCTTAAGATGATATTCATAAAGCGGGTCGGCGCAGACGCCCTCCATGAACATCTTATCCAGAACGAATTTTGCCCTGAGGTCGCAGGGCTTAACGCCAAAAATTATGTTTCTCTTTTTAGGCGGGGAGAGAGGTATGTCCGTTTTTTCGGATTGGATAAAATAAAATGATTTCAGCGGCGTAATTGCGCGGACAACGTCAATATCCAGTTCCTCGGCTGTATCGTCCCTGCCGTATTTTTTATACGACTGTCCGCTCGTCAGGTAAAAAATGTCGTTGTCAACCGACAGGGCGTCCATGAAATTGCGCAGGTCTTTTTTGTAGATAAATTTTCGCATTGAACGATTAAATGATTAAATGAACCTGGTCGCCTACCCTTACTTAAAACTCTGTGAAATTTTTCACAGATACATATTAAATCAAATTATTAAAAGTTTGTCAAGTGAGGGGGTAAAATATTTCCCGGGTTGCACGAAAATTGCGATTTAAAACTTACCAAAAATATGCTAGTTTCAATCCACGCACCCGTGCAGGGTGCGACATGAATCAGCGCACACTGTCTTTGGCAGAATACAAAATGCTGTAAAGTAGAAAGCGGTAGCAACTCTTCTTCTAAAAACTTTTTTTCATCAGACATTTAGTCAATAGATATAAGCCATTTCCACACCGGTATTACTTGTATTTTATAGCCATTTGCCGATATCTCATCTTCAGTTGACTCCGTAAGAATTGTGCCGTTTTTTAAACCGAATTCTTTCATCGCACAGGTCAATCCGTTAATCTCTCTTTTCCTGTTATTCATATTCAATTCAGAACATACCTGGTATAGAGAAATAACATGCTTCCCTTTCTTTATTATAAAATCACACTCCACATGATAATTATCCCAGTAGTATATTTCAAAATCGTTTCTAATACTTCTGCGCTTCAATTCAATGGCAACAAGATTTTCAAGATATCTTCCCCTGTTTTCACTGAAATTGAAAGACAAAGCATTGATAAATCCATTATCTATCACATAACATTTTTTGAATGCGGTAAATTGTTCTTTTAATTTATATGAAAATTTATTTAGCATAAATATGAGAAAAGAACTTTCCAGATAAGAAACATATTCCGCGGCTGTGTGGGAACTCTTGAGTCCAAGATGTAAAGCCATTCTGTTGAGTGATATTTTTGAAGAAAATTGATTTAACAGAAGTAGCGATAAAGGAATTCTCTGAAACTCATCGGAAACAGAACGTGATCATTATATCTACCTGTCAGGTGGGTCGCCATCTCTCTGCTTAGTAGATTTGCATTAGAGCCGGTCACTATTATCTTGTACTTATTTCTTCTCATCCTATTCAGAAACAGTTCCCATCCCTTGACGTTTTGTATTTCATCAAAAATCATGAATTCAAAACCAGGATACAATTCTAAAAATACTTGCAGAACTGTATTGAGGTCATCGGTAGATAATGAGATAAGTCGTTCATCGTCAAAATTAAGGAGGGCCGATTTATTTCTTTGCGTTAATGACATTGCAAATGACGATTTTCCTGCTCTTCGTAAACCGCTTATTAAGAGGATATTAGGTCCTTTGAGATATGCTTCACATTGTCCAGAATCTTCTCTTTTAATAAATTTATCCCGAGTCAGTAATAATGATACTTCTTCTCTATTGGTCCTCAATGATTTCTTTTAAAAAATTCTTGTCCACAAAACCCCTCTATATAATATATGCGTTAACAACGCATATATTATGACATTATTTGCGTTTGTAATGCAAATATTATTTTTGCAATTATCGCACATATTGCTTATTGGCAGAAAAATATAACGAAATGCCCTAATAAATATAGACAGACAAAGTTCAGTTTGGTCACATTAAGTTAGGGTAGAAGCAATATCCTATCTGTTTTCAGCCGGCCGGCGGCCGGGGAAATCGCACCGCGGCGCCGCCACGATACACCCGCTATTTTGTAAGCACCATTATGACTGCAAGCAGCGACAGGAACAGGGTGGTGGCAACAGCCCACGGCGACGAAATTATCTTTTTTATCCCGTCGTCTTCCCCGTTTGTCTCTTCGGCGGTCTCGCCGGCTA
>JAHJSO010000253.1 GCA_018830385.1 Elusimicrobiota bacterium
GCCCGCCCGGAGACGCCCGCCCGAAAATGATAGGGGGGTAAAATATGGAACCCAAGGATATTGAACTGGCATCAAAAATCATTAAGGCATTTCGTTCAGCCATAAATAATTATAGGATTTACCCTCAGGGCAGCCAGATTGTAACGAACGGCGCCATACAACTCCATTCCCTTCTCAGTGAACATCTTGAAAAGTACAATACATTCAGTATCGGGGAAGCGCAACACAAAATGTTAATAGACGGGACTGAGATAAAGTCCGTATCGGACACGTTCGTACTTTCAATATTGGTGGACAATGAAATCCAGAACGTAACCTTCATGTGCCCACTGGACATGGATGAACTTACTGCCTTTCTTGAAACAGCCGGCAAGCGGAAAGAGGCATTAAGGGCGGGGGGCGGACTCTTTCAGATAATCAAAAATAAAGGTTTCAAAAACATCTCGGCCGGGCAGGTAAAATATGTGGCTGTCGGCGAGGGGGAGGAGGTCGTCCGGAAGGTGTCCGACCTGATAGACCAGTTGCGGGATGACCCTGCTATCTTCATGACTTCTCTGAGGGAAGTGTATGACCACATTGACGGGTTAAAAAATCCGCAGATGAGGACAAACATGGTTGAGATGCTGGCGAAAAAACTTACACTGCTTGACCCGTCCAACCTGAAAGATTTCTGCAGCAGGCCCCTGCCTGAAAAGATTGAGAAATCCGGGCTGAGGGACGCGGTCGTAACCGCCCTGCCGCAACAAAAAATACAGGAGGTCATTGATGAAATCGTTGTCTGGTATGATGAGATAAAAAAGACGGCGAAGTCCGACTTTGAGGCGGTTGAGCGGCTCACGGAACTCAGGAGTTTCCTGAACAAGATACTTGCCTCCCCCGCTGCAAAAAAAATACCTTTCAGGTTTTATGAAGAACTCCTGCGGGTAGGTGTGATGGACGGACTGCCTGACTGGGTCGCAAAACCCGAACCGGAACTTGCCCTGCAGGTTGACAAACTGCTTGAAAAAAATCCGGAGGAACTGCTTGACCCCGTCATAAGAGACAGTTTGCCCGGGATAATAAAGCAATTGTGCCAGTCGGAACTTACCGAGTTTGCAGAAAAACTTACCTCAAAAATAATTCAGAACCTGGGTTTGCCTTCTACCAAAGCCCGCAGCGACAGCATGAGAATACTTATGCAGATATTTGACATACTGGTTTCGTTCCAGAAAGAGAAAATCCTGCGCGACATGGAAAAAAGGTTTATGGCCGACATACACAGCGAAACCGACATAGACATATACGGCCAGATGGTGAACATGCTCAGGAAGAGGATATTACAGAGCGTGCTCATTGCCGACTACAATAGCGCAAATTCAATACTGGAAATATTCAAGCAACACCTTTATGAAACCACCGAACCGGACGCGGAAAAAAGAAACGTTATACGTGAAAATTTTAACAAGGTCGCGGAAGAACTTTCGGAACTGCTGCTTGCCGACATAAAATCAGGAATTGAACACAGACAATCGGAGGCGCTAAAGATTATATGTCGCCTGGAGAATTCGGCTGCGCGGATATTCGCCCGGGTAATAAAGGAAACGGACGACTACAGGACCAGAAAGGCGTCTGCATTCGCCCTGAAAAACACGGGGAAGGAATCTGTTTTGGAATTCCTGAAAGACATAAGTATAAACTATTCAACGGAGGCGCTCAGAAGAATCACCGGTATTTTTGAGGACCTGGCTAACCTTGATACAAATGACGCCATTATTGAAAAAATATCAGAACTGCTCAACAACCCTGACGCCGGGTTAAAAAGGTCGCTCGTTAAATTATTGCAAAAACTCACGGCTACCGTTCAGCCGGCGGAATCAAAAAAAATAAAATCTGTCCTGATTGAAAAACTGAAGGATGATGACGTCTCCGCCGACGTTATTCGCATACTGGGAGAGATGAAGTCCGTTGACGCGGTGGATGAACTGCTGAAAATGGCAGAAACGGCCGGGCCCGGCGTCCTTGAAGAGATTTGTATCGCGCTCGGCTCAATCGGCGACGCCCGGGCTGTCCCGATGCTTGTCCGATTCCTGCATGTCCGCAAGTCCTTCTTCGGCGGCCAGAGGCCGTCGTTTGCAAACACCGTCAGGGTCCGCGCTGCGTGGGCGCTCAGAAAATTCCCCACGCCGGAATCCGAAAAGGCCCTCAGGGAAACCGCAAAGGACAAAAACGCCTCAATAAGAAATATCGCCATGCAGTCCTTTGATTTGATAAAGAAAAAATAAATGCCTGCCATAAAAAAGGAAATCTCCGAACTAAAACAGCAAATCAGAAAGCATGACTACTTGTACTATGTCTTGAACAAACCCGAGATATCCGACTATGAATACGATGCCCTTATGAAACGTCTTGCGGACCTTGAAAAAAAATATCCCAAACTCATCACGCCCGACTCTCCCACGCAGAGGGTTGGCGGGACGCCGCTGAAGGAGTTCAAAACCGTCAGGCACTCCTCTCCCATGCTCTCGCTGGAAAACACCTATTCAGCGGAAGGAATCAGGGAGTGGGAGAAACGGATTAAAAAGATACTCGGACAGGAAAGATATGAGTTTGTGATTGAACCGAAGATTGACGGGGTAAGTTGCGCCCTCGTATATAAGGACGGGGCGATTGCTCTCGGGGCGACCCGCGGCGACGGCGAAACCGGCGAAGACGTCACACTGAACATAAAGACGATAAAATCCATCCCCCTGTCACTGATTTGTAAAAAACCGCCTGCGCTGTTTGAGGCCCGCGGCGAGGTATTTATTGACAGGAACGATTTTGAAAAATTAAACAGGGAGTTGAAGTCCTCCGGGAGCGAGCCGTTCGCAAACCCCAGGAACGCCGCCGCAGGGAGTTTAAGGCAGAAGAACCCGTCCGTCACTGCGAAGAGAAAACTAAAATTTTTCGCCCACTCACCCGCCGACCATGAAGCCGTTATAATTGAAGGCAGACGTATCGTCACCCACTATGAATTCCTTAAATTATGCTCCGCCTACGGCCTGCCCGCTCCGGGGAACCTGCGTCTGTGCAACTCGCTTGACGAGGCGGTTGACGCCTGCATGAAATGGCAGGGGGACAGGAAAAAACTTGGTTATGACATTGACGGGATGGTCATAAAAATCAACTCGTTTGAGCAGAGGAAGAAACTCGGCTGGACGATGAAATCGCCCAGGTGGGCAATCGCCTATAAGTTCCCGGCGACACAGGCGACGACGAAAATAATAAACATAAGGGTGCAGGTCGGCAGGACCGGGATTGTCACTCCGGTGGCTGACCTCCAGCCGGTCCAGTGCGGCGGAGTGACCATATCTCATTCAACGCTCCATAATTTTGACGAGATAAAACGGTTAGGCGTCCGGGCGGGAGACACAGTCCTAATTGAACGGGCGGGAGAGGTCATACCGAAAATCGTCCGGGTGATTGAATCAAAACGGACGGGCGCGGAAAAACCGTTCAGCCCGCCTGCGGTCTGTCCCGAATGCGGCGGAAAAATTGTGAAGGAAGAAGAAGAGGTCGGGTGGAGGTGCATAAACCCATCCTGCCCCGCGCAACTTGAAAGAGGCATTGTCCATTTTGCAAAAAGGGAAGCGATGGACATTGAAGGGCTGGGCGAAGCAGTCGTTGAACAACTTGTATCAGGGAAAAATGTCTCTGATTTTGCAGACGTATATTTTCTCAAAAAGGAAGACCTGCTGGGACTTGAACTTTTCAAGGAAAAAAAGGCGGAAAATCTGCTGAAGGCGCTACAGGCAAGCAAAGGCAGGGGGTTAGCCCGCCTGCTTTTCGGCCTCGGCATAAGGCACGTTGGCGAAAAGGCGGCGATAACTCTTGCAGGCAGGTTCGGCGACATCCGGGCATTGATGGAAGCCGGCGCCGAAGAACTGACGGCCATTGACGAGATAGGCCCTGTGATGGCAAACTCAATAACGGATTTTTTCAGCCAGCCGTCAACAAAAAAACTTATCCGGAAATTGGGTGAAGCGGGCGTTAACATGAAAGGGGAAACAAAAAGGGAAGGGACGGGGGCGGAAAGTAAACTGCCTTTTTCAGACAAGACGTTCGTATTCACCGGCGAATTGGAAACGATGACCAGGTATGATGCAGAAACAAAGGTGCGTCAACTCGGCGGCAACCCCTCTTCAGTCGTAAGCAAAAAAACCGGCTACGTGGTGGCCGGCAAAAACCCCGGTTCAAAATACGCAAAGGCAAA
>JAHJSO010000009.1 GCA_018830385.1 Elusimicrobiota bacterium
CTTTCCTTGCACCGGTTGACCGTCTTTGCAAGGATTTCTTTGTTAATGGTGATCTTTTTGGATTTTGACATTCGCAAATCTCCTTTTACTTTTTGTCCGGACGTTAACGGCGGGACAATGATATTCTGTTAAAACAATTATACAAAATAAATTCCCTGCCGTCAAGTGATTTGACAATTTTTTTCTGATTTTGTATCATTATAGACAGTGCAATAAACTTCCCGGGATTTTCAGCAAAAACGCCGTAGTGAAAAAGAGGTTACCCGTATGACAGTTGACAATAAAAAGTTTCCTGATACAATCAAAAGAGGTGTGGCTGAAACAATTTCTGAAGAGGAACTGCTTAAGAAATTGGCGGCAGGCAAGCCGTTGCGTATAAAGTTGGGCGTTGACCCGACTGCACCGGATTTACACTTAGGGCACACCGTCCTGTTGAGGAAGTTAAGGCAGTTCCAGGACATGGGGCACACCATTGTTTTTATCATAGGCGACCTGACTGCGCGTATAGGCGACCCGTCGGGCCAGGACAAAACAAGGCCGATGACGAGCGAGAAGGAAATAATGGCGAATGCAAACACTTACCAACAGCAGGTTTTTAAGATACTTGACAGGGAGAAGACCGAGGTCGTGTGGAACAGCCACTGGCTTTATCCCCTCGGGTTGCAGGGAATGCTTGAGTTGGCAAGGCATTCCACGGTGGCGCAGATGCTCCACAGGGCTGACTTCAAAGACAGATACAGGAGTGACGTTGACATAACCATACTTGAATTTCTCTACCCTCTCATACAGGGGTATGACTCGGTTGCAATCAGGGCTGACGTAGAACTCGGTGGGACCGACCAGAAGTTTAATCTGCTGATGGGTCGGCAGATTCAGAAAGAGTACGGGCAGGAGCCGCAGGTTGTGATGATGATGCCCCTGCTCGTCGGGACAGACGGCGAAAAGAAGATGTCAAAGAGTTACGGGAATTACATCGCGTTGAACGATAACCCGAAAGATATGTACGGAAAAGTCATGTCACTGCCGGATGCTTTGATGCTGTCATACTATGAATTGCTTACGGATTTTGACATGGAGCAGGTTAAGAAAGATGTCCAATCCTCCCCCCGCGACGCAAAGGGAAAACTTGCCTTTTATATCACGCGGCAGTACCATGGTGAAGAACAAGCAAAGAAGGCCGCCGGAGAGTTTGAGAGGGTGTTTTCAAGGAAGGAGTTGCCTTCCGAAGAGGAAATCCCCTCGTTCAAGGCGGACGAAAAAAAATATAAACTGAGCGATTTACTGGTGAAATGTTCGCTCGCTCCCAGCAGGAACGAAGCCAGGCGGCTGATAAGTCAGGGGGCGGTTGAGATTGACGGAGAGAAGGTTCTGTCTGATAGAGAAGTTGTTATAGAAAAACAAATTATTATCCGCTCAGGTAAGCACAAATTCTGTAGGGTCACTCCTTAACAAGAATAAAAAACACTCCTGTTTTAGCAGATTCGCCGCCCATTCATAGGTTGCATAGTACTTTACTCATGGGCGGGGAGGGAGTTGAACCCTCACATCCACAAGTGGACTCGGGATTTTAAGTCCCGTGCGTCTGCCAGTTCCGCCACCCGCCCATAAACATCTTTAAGAAAAAGACCTTGTAAGCACTTCACAAAATCAGATACAAAGAACAAATTTTATGTTATCTGCAACTTATAAATATCTTTTCTGTGTTTTATTCGGAGAAGATATACACATTCACTATCAAAAGTATAAATCATACGGTAATCTTTTTGGACTGTAACTCGCCAGAGTTTTTTGTGTCCTTCTAATTTTTTTATTTGCAGTCGTATATCAAATATATTTTCTCTTAATTGGAGAGCAACTTCCCACACTTCTTTTTGTATGTTTTCAGATAGTCTCCGCAGGTCTCTGGTGAATACAGATGTCTTTTCAATTTTTCGCATTAGAGGGCATCAGGAAACAAAATCAGTAAAATTTTTGACTCTTTTTGTTTTGCCGTGAGCAACTTCTTTTATTGCATGGTCAAGACCCCGTAAGAATTTTTCTTTATACAATACACGTCTATCAAGAAAATTCTCTAAAAACTCACCGATTGTGTTGTATGCTTTTAGAATTTTAGATAACTCATTGGCTGGAACTCGGACTTGATTCTTTGTTAAAGTGGGCATTTTTTTCACCTCTTGTTAGAAAACAACTTTCAGCAATAATAGTATAACAAAGTTTCAAAGAAAAATCAAGAGAAATTCTTTCATGATTTATAGAAATATCTGCCAACTTGAATAAATTATAACTCTTTTTTACAGGAATATCAAGGTTATGGAAGGAATC
>JAHJSO010000053.1 GCA_018830385.1 Elusimicrobiota bacterium
GGGGATAACTTCAACTACGACCCTCTCCCCGTCAAAATATTTCCGGGCTGCGTCCTGCAGGTCTTTCTCCGTTAATTTTTCTATCTCTGAAAGATACTCATCGTCGTAACCATATCCCTTGCCGAGCACCTCCCACCAGCCGAGGTACCACCCCTGCCTGCCCGATGTCTGGTGGTCAAGCAGGTACGTCCCTCTTAAGTAGTTTTTTATCTCCCTGAGTTTTTCCGCATCTATCGTTTTGTTCTTTAAATCTTCAAGCAGCGCAGATATTTTTTCTTTCGCCACCGGGATTGATGTCTCGTCCAACCCGATGTATATTACGAAATGACTCTCCTCTTTGCGTGTCGGATAAAAGGAATGGACCTCATATCCCAGTCCCGCCTTTTCCCTGAGTTCCTGAAACAACAGCGAACTCATCCCGCCGCCGAGCCAGGCGTTTAGCAATTTTAATTTTATATAGTCCGGGCTGTTCACCGACGGTACGCGGAAACCGGTCATCAGGTACGCCTGCTCGAATTTTTTCTTCTGCACCGGGTTTGTGTTTTTAATTTCGGGCGCAGGGTAAAACGGTTGCGGGGGACTGACGTTCTGTATATCCGAAAAATATTTTTTCAGAAGTTTTTTTGTCTCGGACAACCCGATATTCCCCGAAACCGTTATAAGAATGTTCGGCAGGCCGAATGTTTGCCTGTGCCGGTTGACAACGTCCTCCCTCGTAATGTTTTGCAGGGTCATTGTACTTCCCTGGACAAGGTTTTTATAAGGGTGGCTGCCGTACAGGTTTTCCATCATAAGGTCAAACGCCACATTAAATATGCGGTCATGCCTCGTCTTTATGGATATGTCCGTCATATATTTCTCTTTTGTAAGTTCCTCTTCCGGGAATGCGGGGTTGAAGAAAACGTCGGCAAGGAGTTCCATCCCTTTTGCCAGATGTTTCTTCGTTATCGTCAGCCCCACGCTTGAATAGTCCTCGCTGCACCCGGCGCCCAAACTGCCACCGATTGATTCAATCTCAACGGCTATCTGCTCGCTTGAACGCGTTCTTGTGCCCTTTGTCAGGAGCGTCTGGACGAGGTTCATAAGCCCCAATTTTTCCTGCGGGTCGGAAGTGCTTCCCGTCATGAGAAAAATATTTACGCTGATTATCGGCAGCGGCCCCGTTTTTTTGTGAATGAGTACCAGCCCGTTGTCCAGTTTAACCCTGCTGACTCCGCTCGTAAGCATTGACGCATCTCCCGTGACGAATGTCCCCATTAAAACCGCTGAAATCATACATAACGTTCTACCCTTCATACATTTATTTTGCGGTTGACTCGGGGGCCTTTGCCGGCTCAATTATTGAGGTCGCAAGCCCCGTATAGTAAATTTTCAAAAACCTTTTCAAATCATCCGGCCCGACCCTTTCAATGTTTTTAAGGTATTCCCGGACGAATTTTATCCTGTCAAGTAAAGCCCAGTACCCCACCGTGTGGGCCTGCTGGTTATAAGTTTCAAAAGAGAAATACCATCCGCTCTTGACAATCTCTTTCGCCTTGTTTATCTCCGCCCTGTCAATCCGTTCATTTAACGCCGTTTCCAATTCCGATTTTATCTCTTTAATAACGTCCTCTTTTTTCTCCGCATCGCACACCGCTGAAACATAAAATATCCCGCTGCCGGCCTGCGAATAAAAACCGCTCCCTATTGAATACACCATCTGTTTGCGTTCCCTCATGTTTTTGTAAAGACGGGAACTCCTGCCCGAACCGAGCACTATTGCAAGGATGTCCGCCGTGTGCTGGTACCTGGAATCAATCTCAGGGCCGAGGAACCCGCTCAGAAGGTATGTCTGGGAAACATCCTTTGTGGATTTTTTAAGTGACGGCGGTTTAACCGGCTCTATCATCTGGCTGCGCTGCGTTTTCGTTGTGCCTGTAAGTCCGCCAAACAAATCCTTCACATATTTTCTTGTCTGCGCCCTGTCTATATTGCCGCATATGACAAGCACCATATTACGGGGGACATATTGTTTCCTGTAATACGCGATTATGTCGTCCCGCGAAAGCCCGAGGACGCTCTCCGTCGTACCGATAACGCGGTACTTGTACGGCGTTGCCGTAAAAAGCAGCCCGTTGAAGTTTTCATACAAAACGTTTTCCGGGTTGTCCTCGCTGCGTTTTATTTCTTCCAGAATCACCTTCCTTTCGCGTTCAAGTTCGTCTTCCGGGAAAGTGGCATTCTGTGCGATGTCAGCGATAATTCTTAATGCCGGGAGATACCCCGATGTTGAAATGTCTATATAATAAAAGGTGAACTCCTTTGAAGTAGCCGCATTTATTACGCCGCCGTGTGATTCAATCGTCCTTGAAATCTCGCCGACAGGGTAATTTGTGGTACCTTTGAACAGCATGTGCTCAAGGAAATGCGACACGCCGTTGTTCTGCTTTGTCTCGTCAACGGAACCTGCCTTCACCCACAAATGAACGCTTACGATGGGCAGTTTGTTGTCTGATTTCAGGTAAACGGTCAGGCCGTTTTTAAGAATATATTTTCTAAACCCTTTAAGCGGTGAAAAACCGGCGAGGGTGAGGAAAGCCATAAGTATAAATACACTCCTTTTAATATCCATAAAAAAAAACAGCCAATTTCATCCAGATACAAAAAATAAAAATGCGCTAATCCTTTAAGATTTACCGAGATACGGATGGGACAAGAACGAGCCCTGTTACCATTGCCAAAATCCCGCTTAAAATTCCCGTTGACAAAATTTTCTGCCACCCGATTCTTTAAAGATTATACAAATTTAATTTTTAATAAGCAAGTGCTGTTTGATACCCCGCTATTTTCCAAAAGTGAATGTTTTCAAATTGTGGGGGGGCTCTTGGGGTTATGCATCCTCTATCTCATTAGCCGCATATCTATGTTTGCACTGTGGTAAATCTAAATGGCATCCTTCAAATAAATGACAGTATCTCTTACAAATTGAAACAAGCATAAGCATCACCGGGACTTCAATCAAAACACCGACGACCGTTGCTAACGCTGCACCCGAAGACAATCCAAAAAGCATGGTCGCTGTTGCGATTGCTACCTCAAAATGATTTGAAGCACCAATCATCGCTGAAGGGGCGGCATCATGATATGAGAGTTTCAGAAATCTCGCTAGAACAAAATATCCCAGAGTAAAAATGAATATCGTCTGGATAAAAAGAGGAATAGCAATCCATAATATCGTCAGAGGGTACTCTGTTATAATCTCTCCCTTAAAAGAAAACAAAAGCACTAAAGTGGCAAGAAGTGCAGATATGCTAATCGGTGTGAGCCGATGCAAAAATTTTGTATTAAACCATCCTAACCCTTTGGATTTGATAATCCACTTCCGTGAAAAGTATCCTGCAACCAATGGCAAAGCTACATAAATCATTACTGAAAACAATATTGTCTGCCAGGGTATAGGCATTGCATTTACACCAAGTAAAAATCCTCCAAGGGGTGCATAAAATACAAGCATCGTCAGAGAGTTTATAGCAACCATGACTAAAGTAAGCCCATCATTACCTTTTGCCAGATAACTCCACATCAACACCATAGCCGTACAGGGAGCAATCCCCAGCAGAATAGCGCCCGAGATGTAACTTCTCCATAACTCAACTTCTTGCCCTGTCTTAATAATCTCGGTCCCAGGCAAGAATCCCTTGAACAAGTATCCCAAAAAAAATGAAGCAATCAGATACATGGTAAACGGCTTGATTGCCCAATTGATGAATAATGTTAAAACCACGGGTTTGGGCGTTTTTGCCGCTCTTACTACTTCTGTAAAATCTATCTTCACCATAATTGGATACATCATAAAAAATAGACAGATAGCGATGGGAATGGATACATTATATATTGAAAGAGAATCTAATTTTATTGCAACCCCAGGTGCTATCTTCCCTAAAAAGATGCCCGCACCAATGCAAAATAAGACCCATAGTGTCAGGTATTTCTCAAAGACTGATAATTTTCTTTCCTCAACCATTTTCATTTTCTTTGATGCTTGATGATATTAACATTTCAGTTACCTATTATATCCCAATTTATCAGCGTCTTTCTCTCAAAATTTCGACGAGTTTCTCATAGGGCAGGGTGTTTATTACATCCCTCTTTTCAAGCCAGCCCCTGCGGGCAACGAACACCCCTAATTGCATAAAATGCATCTGTTTTATATGGTGTGCATCAGTGCCAATAGTAATACGAACTCCTAATTCCTTTGCCTTTTTGCAGTATATGTCCGTAAGTTCCATCCGCTCGGGATAAGCATTTATCTCTATAAAGACACCGCATTTTTTCGCCTCCTCAAGCACACGCTCAAGGTTTATCTGGTACGGTTCCCTTTTACCGAGCAGCCGTCCCGTGGGATGGGAAAACGAGTGGACATATTTATTCTGGAATGCGCTTATTACGCGGTTCGTTATTTGTTCTTCTGTCTGTTTGAAACCCGTGTGTATTGAACACACAACAAAGTCCAGTTCCTTCAACACCTCGTCGGGATAATCCAGTTTACCGTCGGAAAGCACATCAACCTCTGCCCCGCACAAAAGTTTAATATCTGTGCTTTTTGAATTGACCTTTTTGATTTCATCTATTTTTGAGAAAATATCCCCTGGGCTTATCCCTCCCGCCACTTTTAATGA
>JAHJSO010000010.1 GCA_018830385.1 Elusimicrobiota bacterium
GGGGGACACACGGTCGGCGCCGGCGTCGTGACCGAGATAGTTGAATAAAAATGGCTACAACTACTGAAGTTCAACCACAGAAGATAAAAATACGGCTCAGGGCATACGAACACAAAATGCTGGACGATTCAATATCAAAGATTATTGAGACGGCCAAGCGTACCGGCTCTACGATTTCAGGGCCTATCCTGTTGCCTACGCAAATAAAAAAATACACGGTATTAAGGTCTCCGCATGTTGACAAAAAATCAAGGGAGCAGTTTGAGATGAGGATACACAAGCGGCTCCTTGAGATAATAGACCCGACCCCGAAGACGGTTGAAGAACTTATGAAACTGGAACTCCCTGCCGGGGTTGACGTGGAAATAAAATTATGATAGGTGTAATTCTGGGGCAAAAACTTTCGTCCATGCTTGTTCCCGGTGAAAAAAAAGGATAAAGTTATGATAGGTGCGATATTAGGACAGAAGTTAGGGATGACGAGGATTTTTAATAATAATAACAGGGTTGTGTCGGTTTCTCTTGTTAAGGCGGGGCCGTGTTATATAACCGGTTTAAGGACCGCAGAAAAAGACGGTTATACCGCCGTCCGGTTAGGTTACGGTGAATTAAAGGAAAATAGAGTGTCAAAGCCGCTTGAAGGGTATTTCAAAAAGAACAACGTACCGCGGGCCAGGTGGATGAAAGAATTCAGGATGGATAAGTTGGACGGGGTTGTAGTCGGGCAGGCGGTAAAAACGGATATATTTGCGCCGGGCGAATATGTGGACGTTTCCGGTTATACCAAAGGTAAGGGGTTTCAGGGAGTTGTAAAAAGACACAATTTTCGTGGTGGCCCGAGGACACACGGACAGTCGGATCGGCTGCGGGCGCCTGGCGCCATCGGTGCCCAGAGGCCGCAGAGGGTTTTGAAAGGCACCAGGATGGCGGGTCATATGGGTAATGAATGGACGACCATTATGCGTCTTGAGGTCGTTAAGGTGTTGCCCGAAAATGACATACTCGTGCTTAAGGGTTCTATCCCGGGGCCTGACGGCGGGTTTATTGTTGTTCAGAAGACGCATAAAAAGAGAAGACAGAAAGTCATTATAGAAGCAGAGAGACACAAACCAAAGGGTAAAGGTAAAGCCCCCGGGGAATTTGAAAAACAAAAGCAAAAGAAAAAATAAAAAATGAATATACCGGTTTTAGATATGCAGGGAAAAAAGATAGAAGCGCTGCCTTTGCCTGAACACGTGGCTTCGCTTAAGGTTTCAGTGCCGTTGCTTCATGAAGTGGTTTCGTCTTATATGGCTAACCAGCGTAGCGGCCTTGCATCTGCAAAGACCCGCGCCGAAGTTTCAGGCGGCGGCGCAAAACCCTGGAAGCAGAAACACACAGGCAGGGCGAGACACGGGTCAATAAGGTCTCCACTCTGGCGTAAGGGAGGCGTTGTTTTCGGCCCGAAGCCGAGGTCTTACAGGAAAGATATCCCCAGGAAAAAGATAAGGAGCGCCATCAGGATGACGGTAAAAGAAAAGGTATCTACGGGGGATGCGTTTGTTATTAAGGAACTTAAAATGGAAGGGCATAGGACGAAAGAGTTGTTTTCGCTATTGAATAAATTAGGGATTAACGGACGGAAAACGTTGCTTGTTTTCAGTGAGCCGGTCGGCGAAAATATAAAACTCGCAGCGAGGAATTTGAATTTTGTAAAGATTACACCAGCCAACTCGCTGAATGCATACGATGTCCTGAATGCGGATAAATTAATTTTTATCGGAGAATCCGCCATGGGGTCAATATGAACCCGTATCAGATAATAAAGAAGACGGTCGTTACTGAAAAATCAACCCTCTTAAAAAATAGAGAGAAAAAATATACTTTCCTGGTGGATAAGAGGGCGACAAAGAATCAGATTTCCAGCGCCTTCAAGGAAATATTCGGCGTGGACGTTGACCGCATTACAACCATGGTAATGCCGGGAAAACTCAGAAGGATGGGAAGGTATTCCGGCTACCGCCCCGACGTCAAAAAAGCAATTATAAAATTAAAAGAGGGACAGGAAATAAAAACGATAGAGGAAACTAGTTAAGATGCCGCTTAAAAGTTACAGGCCTTACACCCCTTCAAGAAGGTTCATAACGACAGATGATTTTTCAATGATTACCAGGACGTTCCCTGAAAAGTCATTGACGCTTCCGTTAAAGAAGAAGGGCGGCAGGAACAATACCGGACGGGTAATGGTGCCTCATCGCGGGGGAGGCCACAAACGCCTTTACAGGATAATTGATTTCAAAAGGGACAAGACGGGCGTAAAAGGGAGGGTTGTTTCCGTAGAGTACGATCCGAACAGGTCGTCAAGAATCGCCCTTATTGAATACGAGGATAAAGAGAAGAGGTACATATTGCAGCCGGAAGGCCTCAAAGTCGGTGATGAAGTACTGTCAGGGCCTGACGCAGAAATAAAAACAGGTAATGCGTTGTCCATAGCGAACATGCCGTTGGGCACCATAATTCACAACATTGAACTTCTGCCCGGCAATGGAGGCAAACTCGTGCGGTCCGCCGGTTCCTGGGCGCAACTTATGGCGAAGGAAGAGCGGTTTGCCCATGTCAGGATGCCGTCGGGCGAAATAAGGTTTATACGTCTGAACTGCATGGCGACCGTCGGGCAGGTGGGCAACGTAGAGCACGGAAACGTGACTCTGGGAAAGGCAGGCAGGAGTAGACATTCCGGTTTCAAGCCGATTGTCCGGGGTACGGCAATGAATGCCGTTGACCATCCCCACGGAGGCGGCAGGGGAAAATCCAAAGGCCATAATCATCCTGTATCTTACAGCAATATTCCCTGCAAGGGTTTTAAAACACGCAAGAAAAAGGTGTGGGACTGGATGATTGTAAGTCGCAGAAAATCAAAGGCAGGGGTAGCGTAAAATGGGAAGGTCATCAAAAAAGGGTCCATACATAGACCCGAAGCTTTATCAAAGAATACAGAGCATGAACCAGAAGAATGAGAAAAAACTGATACGCACCTGGGCGAGGAATTGCGTAATAATACCCGATTTTATAGGGCATACCATAGGTATCCACAACGGGAAAAAATTCATACCCGTGTATATTAGCGAACAGATGGTAGGGCACCGGTTGGGGGAATTCGCGTCGACCAGGTTTTTTAAAGGTCACGGCCAGGCTCATACAAAGGAAACCAGTGAACTCACATAATAGAAAGTGGACGACCTTAGGATAACCGAAATGAAAGCGATAGCAAAGACAAGGTTTGCGCAGTATTCGCCGAGGAAGGTTCAGCAGGTTCTTGATTTAATCAAGGGCAAGCCGGTCGCCGAAGCTTTCAGGATTTTAAAATTTATAACCAAAAGGGCGAGGATTATCGTTGAAAAAACCCTCAATAGCGCCGTAGCGAATGCCGGCAGATTGAAAACACAGGACGGTGTTTATATAAAGGAATGTCATGTTGGACAGGGGCCCGTCCTGAAGAGGTGGCGCTCGCGTGCCTTCGGCAGGGCTGTTGTTTACAGGCACAAGTCATGTCACCTTACCGTTATAGTAACTGACGAAAGGAAAAAGAGAGGGGTATAATGGGTCAGAAAGTTCCACCTAGAGCAAACCGGCTTGGATATATTGAGACCTGGACTTCAAAATGGTTCAGCCAGAGAAATATGCCTGAATTGATAGAAGAGGATTTCAGGATAAGGGGCGTCCTCAAGGACAAACTCCGCCATGCCGCGGTCTCAAAGATAGTAATTGAGAGAGCGGGGAAGTATTTGAAAATCAGTATTTTTACTGCAAGGCCCGGCATCGTTATAGGCAGGAGAGGCCAGGAGATAGAAAAACTTCGTTCCGAGATTGAAATAATGAGCGGAAAAAAAACGTACGTAAACGTGATGGAAATAAAAGAACCGACGCTGGATGCAACGCTGGTGTCCGAAGCGGTAGCCATGCAGCTTGAGAGAAACATAAACTACAGGCGGGCAATGAAGAAGACGATGGAACAGACAATGGGCGCCGGGGCGCTGGGTATAAAGGTGATGGTAAGCGGGCGGCTCGGAGGCGCTGAAATAGCAAGGTCGGAATGGTTAAGAACGGGCAGGATACCCCTGCATACATTCAGAGCTGACATTGATTACGGCTTTTCGGAAGCGATAATTAAAAAGGGTAAAATAGGAGTGAAGGTCTGGATATTCAAAAAGGAGCTCTATCGCAAGACGGACAAAGACCTGCTCAAGGAAGCGGACGTGGTCAACAGGGAAGAAATTGATGGAATGCCTATCGGGAAACCCAATGAAGAAATAATAGCGCCGGTTAAACCGGAAGAGAAAGAAGCGAAGTCAGAGGACCTCATCTGATGTTAATGCCGAAAAGAGTAAAATACAGAAAAAGCCAGCGTGGTACGATGAAGGGCACCGCATGCAGGGGAGTTGAGGTGTCATTCGGCCAGTATGGACTCCAGGCGCTTGAATCTTCTTGGCTTACAGCCAGGCAGCTTGAAGCCGCGCGGCTTTCAATAGCGAGGTTCTTTAAGCAGGGCGGAAAGATATGGATACGAACGTTCCCGGATAAGTCGGTAACCAAGAAGCCCGCGGAAACCCGTATGGGTAAAGGTAAAGGCGACCCCGACCACTGGGTTGCAGTGGTGAGAAAAGGCAGAATA
>JAHJSO010000254.1 GCA_018830385.1 Elusimicrobiota bacterium
TATTGCCAGAAACGACGGGAATGTCCTGCAGACATACTCATTGAAAATTGATACCGCCACAACGCCCGTGTGGTGGCCCAGGTCAAGCGCTGGCGGAGGAAATAATGAATATACCCTGTATGGGATTTTTAAGGATACGCAGCCACCGTCTGGCAGTTTTGGGACATCAGCCGGAAATGATATTTTAATATCCACGGGCGGTGTTACCTGCACAACCGCGAACTATTCTGATGGCACCCAGCCCGATAGCGACGGCGTCGGGGTCTCGCCTTATGTAATAAATTCGTTGTTGAGCGATACGACAATCTGGTTTAAATTTGACTCCCCACCGGCGACATCCACAAGTCAACAGCAAACCATACCCGTTGTAATTACTGCCACCGAATCGGATTAGAGACCACTAAATCTGTCATTGCGAGGGAGTGAAACGACCGAATCTGTCATTGCGAGCGACAGCGAAGCAATCTCACTTTCTGTCATTGCGAGGGAGTGAAACGACCGAAGCAATCCCTTTGCCCACTCTGTCATTGCGAGGGAGTGAAACGACCGAAGCAATCTCAATGCAACGAATATATACTATTTACATTGTGACAAATAAGAACAACACGGTCCTTTATACCGGTATTACAAGTAATTTGAAAAAAAGAATTTATGAGCATAAAGAAAAACTTGTTGGTGGATTTACGAAAAAATACAATGTTTACAAATTAGTTTATTATGAAGTTTTTGAAGATGTGAAAAGTGCAATCTCCCGGGAAAAACAGATAAAGGCAGGCTCAAGAAAAAAGAAAACTAAATTAATTAATACTATGAATCCTAACTGGAAAGATTTGTACGAAGAATTATGAGATTGCTTCAGGGCTTCGCCCCTCGCAATGACATGCTTTTCGTAATGATATCCTGCTGTCATTGCGAGCGACAGAAGGGAGCGTGGCAATCTGTCTTCAAAAATGAGATTGCTTCAGGGCTTCGCCCCTCGCAATGACACACTGGTAAAGGAGAGCAATGCCTGTTCAAACGGCTCCATCGGCGACAACAATATGCCCGCGCCGACCTGGCCGATCCCGGGGTTTTTGTGGGCTATGCCGGTGTTGATGAAAGGCGTTATGCCCGTCTCAACGACGCGCCGGACGTCTATGCCGACGGGCGTCCCGGCAAAATCAAAGGCAGGTATCAGATAGTCCCTGTGTTTTGCAAAACAAATGTCATACATCTTTCTTGTCCAGTCAATTGAGTCCTGCGCTTTTCCCCCCACAAACTTCACAATCGCAGGGGCGGCAGCCATCGCAAAGGCGCCTATTCCCGCCGTTTCGGATATCGTTGAGTCCCCTATGTCCGGGTTGGCGTCGTCCTCGGTGAATCCGGGGAAATAAAGACCTTTGGGCATTCCGGCGGGCGCGGTGAACCACAGGTTCGGCAGGCCTGCAACCTTCATCCCTATTTCAACCCCGTTCCTTGATATCACGGCAATTATCGTTGAGCCCTTTATGCCGAGCGCCGGGTCACAGGACGCTTTGCACGCCGCCATTGAGAGGTTTAAGAAAAAGTGCGGGTTGCCGGAAATGAAATTCGCAACGTCCTTCACCGTCTTCTGCGGCAGTCCCGACTCAACGAGGGGTGATATAATCTCTTTCAGAAAAAGCCCGGTTGCAGCGACGTTCCTGTTGTGGCACTCATCCCCCATCGTCAGCGCCTGGGCGGTTATCCTCTTTATGCTTATCCCCTGTCTGTTTTTCCTGACAATCTTCCTGACGATTTTTTGCAGGGCAGGGCCAAGGACCTTCTCCATCCATTTCAGCCGTTTTATTATTTCGGGGCCATTCGCACCAAACCTGAGGGCTTTACCCAGCCCCTCGTTCAGTGAGCAGTAAGCGAAATTGCCCCACTTTTCATTCTTCACGACAAAAACAAACATTGACGGAGAAAGCACCCCAGCCATTGGGCCTACAGCGTCGTGGTGGTGGCAGGGGTCAAATTTTATTTTTCCTGATGATGCCAATTTTTCCGCACCCGCAAGATTTTTCGCCCAGCCCTCATAGACGGCCGCGCCGAGCACCGCTCCTTTCATCGGGCCGCACATCTTTTCGTATTCAATGGGAGGACCTGCATGGTATATCGTGGGTTCAGAAGAGTCCATCCCCGGCACGATTTTTCGTGCAGGCATTACGTCCACAAGCATCGGTTGGGAAGATACTATCCTGTCGGTCGCCTCTTTATTGGCATTCTCAACCGCTTCATTATCAAGTGAAATGAGGGCGTCAATGAGTTCCTTCTTCCCGCCCGCGGGCGGCCTGAATTCTATGTTGACGGCGGAAACGCCCTGCGCCTTCAGGGA
>JAHJSO010000054.1 GCA_018830385.1 Elusimicrobiota bacterium
ACTGTTATTCCAAAACCACTGATGCCTATCGGAGACAAACCGATACTTGAAATTATTGTCAAACAACTCAAAAAAAATAATTTCAAAGAGATTATCATCTCTACAGGACACCTTGCAGAACTTATTCACGCCTATTTTGGTGACGGCAAAAAGTGGGGTGTTCGGATAAAATATGTCTATGAAACAAAACCATTGAGCACCGCGGGTGCGATTAAACTCATTAAAGGACTTCATAATAACTTTCTTGTCATAAATGGGGATATTTTAAGCAACATAAAATTCAAGGACATCTATAAATATCATATACAAAAAAACTCTGCTGCGACTATCTGCGTAAAAAAACGCACCGCTACAATAGATTATGGAATTGTTAAGATAAAAGGTAAAGATAACTTCACCGACTATATAGAAAAACCTTCCTACAGTTTCTATGTCAGCACGGGAATATATATTCTGAATAAAGCGTGCATTTCCTATATCCGAAAAAATGAAGTCCTGGGTATGCCGGAACTTATTTTGCGACTAAAAAATAACAATGAAAAAATAAATTGCAAAATACACGATGGCTCCTGGCTTGATATCGGTAGATATGAGGATTATGAAAAAGCAAATGAGTTGTATTCTAATAGCAAATTAAAGAAATTTTATGAATGAGCGTATACTGATTACGGGCGCTGCTGGTTATCTCGGAAAATATCTTACAAAACCCCTTCCCCAATATTTCAAGAAATGTAAAATCTATTGTATAGATAAAGTTTATTCCAAAACAAAATCAAAAAAATTTTTAAAATGCAACGTGTCCGATAAAATACAACTAAAAAGAATACTACAAAAAGTCAGACCACACATAATATTTCATCTCGTGGGAATTGGGGTATCAATAAACTATACCTGGCAACAATTTTTTGATGTTAATTATAAGCCCACAGAAACTCTACTGGAAGTACTTAAATCTATCCCAACTTTCAAACCGAGAATCATACTTTTTGGCTCCGCGGCTGAATATGGGACGGTGCCTGTAAACGAAATGCCTATTAAAGAAGAAACCCCTTTGAATCCCGTCAGCCCTTATGGTTGCTCTAAAGCGTTGCAATCAATGATTGCAAAATACTACTCAAACATAGGTATGGATGTAATTCTTATTAGACCCTTTAACATAATAGGGCCAGAGATGTCTGAACATCTATCTATTGGAAATTTTCAAAACCAGTTTAAAAAAATAGTTGAAAAAAAGTCATCCTCAAGAATTTATGTGGGAAATATAAATGTAAGACGCGATTATATCAATATAGAAGATGCATTAAGGGCGTTCTGTATTGCTGCCAAAAAAGGTAGAACTGGTGAGACATACAATGTTTGCGGCGGTAAAGCGATATCTATCAAATATATTCTGCAGCGGCTCTGCTCACAATACAAAGGGAAAATTCAATTTGTCGTTGATAAAAAACTTCTTAGGAACAATGATGTGCTTGTTAGTTATGGGAGTAATGAGAAACTCAAAAAACATACCGGCTGGAAACCACACGTCTCTATTGAAAAAACAATCTCTTCACTATACCCCGTATAATATTTTATAAAATCAAACAATGCTAACTTCATTTTTCTAACACCCTTTCTGTTAGATTTATATAATTATTAAGCATTCTTTCTTTTGAAAACTTTTTATTAACGGTATTAAAACCATTTTCGCCAAACGATTTGTAATCCGAATTTATCAGAGTCATAATCTTGTCCGCCAGACCATCAGAATTACCAGAAGCGACCAAATAGCCATTTATACCGTTCTCAACAACTTCAGGAATCCCGCCAACATTGCTTGCTACTACCGGCTTTTTGTAACTGAACGCTTCTATTATGCTGAACGGGATATTGTCATAAATAGATGGCTGGATTAGTATGTCTATCACTGCATAAATCTCTGAGATGTCTTCAACAAAACCCTTAATGGAAACAACCTTTTCAAGCCCCAATTCTTTTATTTTTCTCATAACCCTTGTAGTGTAGTCCGCATCGCCAGCGCCAACAATCATAAGCCGAGCGTTTTTGTGGAATACTTGAAGTTTAGCAAACGACTCTACGGCAAAAATATGCCCCTTATTTTCTTCAAGCCTGCCTATGATACCGAGCAAAATTGTGTCTTCCGGAAAACCCATCTGGTTCTTAAATGAAGCCACTTCATTTTCAGAGTATTTTTTAAGATTGCCCAATACACCGTCATAAATCACAGTGATATTGTCAATATTATAATCACTAACCAGTTCTGATTTAATTTTTTCAGAAAGCGATATTACAGCATCGCATCGACTATAGAGGAAAAACCTGTTTAATAATCTTTTAATACTTTTCTTTCTGTACGGGACATTTCTTGTAATCATCGTCTTCATCCCAAGAATCTTTGCAGCATAAACACCTATCCAATAAAATTTAGGTGAGTTTATGTCTACAATCTCAATTGAATGTTTTCTTAGGATAAATAAAACTTTAAAAAAAGAAATGAAGCCAATATCAGACCACGGATTTATGTTAAAAACCCTGGCACCCAATTCTTTTGCTTTTTCTGAAAGGACCCCACCGGGCAGACACACAACAAGCACCCTGTCTCCGCGAGACATCAACTCTTTTACAAGAAACAATATTCTATTCGCCCCGCCTGACCACTTTGGCGTTGCATCAAAAAAACATATATTCATTTCGTCCTCGGCAACCCACGCCTTTCAGACGCAGACGCTGGAGCCCACGCGACAGCGGGGTATGACTTCGGTCTATTAATCATTTATCTGAATAAAATACCCGCCAGGAACCAGAAAAGATATGCGGTCTCGCCCCTGAATGAAAAATCAACAAGTCCATGCACCAGGAAAGCGGTGAACGAACCGGCAAGGGCAAGCGCCAGGGAGGCCTCAAACCCGTCCCCCGTCTTAACCTTTTTTATTATCCGCCTGAAAAACAGGATGTTCATCACAAGAAATAAAACCAGCCCGGGCAGGCCCGTTTCCTGCGTTATGCCCAGGTAGGTATTGTGGCAGTGGAAGTGAGCCAGCCCGTCGTCCTGCTTCGCATACCTTTCATAAAACAACTTCTGGAATGAATCCAGTCCCCATCCCGTCAGCGGACGTTTTGAAATCATGTCAAGGGTGCTCTGCCAGAAGAGTATCCGCAGGGGGTCGGGGTTTCTGATTGTCTGTGCAATCCTTGCGCGCGTCAGCGGCAGAAGAAAAACAAGCGCCAAAAAAACAAACATCAGTATAAAAAATCTTTTCCCCTTTATAATGCCCATCACCATAAATGCGGCCGCTATGCCCATCCACGCACCCCTTGTGAAAGTAAAGAAAACGGCAGCCAGCATCGCCGCAGTTCCTACGATAAAAAATATCCTTTCCCGCCCCTTCCCGTTAAATATCCTGACGGCTGCGAGGGGCGTAAGCATTGCAATCACCCCGCCGACTGCGTTCCAGTGGCCGAGCGTGCCTTTTATCCTGCCGAATCTTTCAACGTCGGGAGAAGATGTAACGTTTAAACCGGTAAAATACTGGATTATTCCGTAAACCGCCTGGATAACTGCCATGACGAGCAGGACGTCCAGAAGTTTCTTTGTGAATGCCCTGTCCCTGTCTTTCAGGATGATGAATACCAGCGGGAACAGGGATATTTCTCCGAGGAGGTTAAACAATCTCCTGACGGTAGAACGGGGACTGTATGAAAATAACGGCGATGCGATGCAGACCAGAATAAAACCGGCCAGCAAAACCAGCACGCGTTTCTTTTCGGCGGAAAGTGAAATTATTTCGCCGTATGTTTGCTTTTCGCCGTATAAATCCAGGGCAAAAAATACAAGCCCTCCGAGGAGAGCGAGCACCACTCCCGCCGAGATACCGGAAATACTTGTGACGGCGGAAAGGGCATAAATCACAAGCCCCGCCCTTAAAACCCACTGTGAAATTCCTGAAAGTTTAATCATTCCGATGTTCCATGCTGGTTACCGTCCAGCGCGACTAACCTGCGACGAACGTTTCAATTTTTTTCAATACGTCTTCTGCGGTTATGCCGTCCATGCAGGGTGCAACCTCATAGGTCCATTCGCACAGCCCCTTGTCAAATATTGCACCATGTGTTAG
>JAHJSO010000055.1 GCA_018830385.1 Elusimicrobiota bacterium
GAATCAAATCGTGCCTGAATCAAATTCTTTACTTTCCGTCTTGTTCGCCGCAAGACAAACCAGTCAACGGTGCGCGGTTTACCTCAACGCATTTTATCTGCTAAAAACCGGCCCCTGAGATCTAAAACACCCACTATGATGACTAAAACTAAACACAGGACAGCAAACACATCACCATAACGGGTATAAAATGTGAGACGGGTATTCGCAGGTTCAATATGTACATCTGCTGAAAAAAGGGCGGTCTCAAATATCGGTGTTTTGCGGATAACACTGCCGCATTTATCTATTATGCCTGAAATGCCCGTGTTGGCGCAGCGGACAACGGGCCTCCTGTTTTCAACCGCCCTGAATACGTTGAATGCAAAATGCTGGTAGGGCGCGGCTGTTTTTAAATACCATGCATCGTTCGTTATGTTGACGATGAACTGCGCCCCGTTTCGGACGAACCGTCTGGATATGTACGGGAATATGGATTCAAAACATATACTTGCCGAAAAGCGGGCGAAGGGCGGGCTAAAAACAATAAAATCTTTCCCTGACGAAAAATCGCCAAGGACACCCACCGTCTTAATGAATTTTCCCAGCAACGGTTTAAACGGAACGGTTTCGCCGAACGGCACGAGGTGAACCTTGTCATACCTGCTTACTTTTCCCGCGCCTGGAGAAAATAAAAATGCGGAGTTAAAATATTCCGTGTCGTTAAAATCAACAGAACCGACGAGGTGATATGCTCCTGTTTCCGAAACAATCCTTTTTATCCGGGTGAGAAGTTCAGGGGATTGAAACAAATACCCCGGCACGGACGATTCTGGCCAGATAATCAAATCGGGTTTTTGCCTTTTTGATTCCAGCGCAAGGGATTCGTACGTATCCATTATTTCCCGGACATATTTTTCGTCCCACTTTTTGTACTGGTCAATGTTGCCCTGAAGTATCGCCACCCGCATCCCCGGATATCTGCCGGACGAAACGCTGCCGTGAATTTTTAAGGAACGCAGTCCGTAAATAAAAATCAGGGTTAAAACAAAGACGGTTAAAACGAGGGACCGGATGACAGAAATCAGGCGTCCCTTGATTAACTGGCTTGCCGCAGCGTTTACAAAAAGGACGGCGAAAGACACGCCATACACTCCCGTGATGTCCGAGACCTGTATCAACGTTAAAAAATTCCACTGGGAGTAACCGATGACGCCCCACGGAAAACCGCCAAACAACGTCGTCCTTAAATACTCAAGTACAACCCATAAGCCCGACGAGAAAACGGGGAATAAAACGGACGAACGCAGTCCCGACCTGCCGGCTAAACTTATAGCGTAAAAGAAAATTCCCTTATAGAGCGCAAGGTATGATGAGAGGAGCAGAAGGGCAAGGAAGCCGGCCCAGGGGGACTCACCCGCCACCCGGAACGTCGGTATCAGCCAGTACATCAGCCCGCAGTAGAATGTAACGCCGAAAATAATACCGAGAAGGAACGACCTTTTCGGTTTTGAGTCCAGGCAGACGGATAAAACGGGGACGAGGGCTATCCATGCGAGAAAGGATAAATTAAATTTCGGGAAACTGAGAACCAATAATCCCGCGGATAAAAATGAAAATAAAACGGATATTGAAAACGACATCAAAATTTACCGCTGAATTTACTGCCCGCAGCACTTTTTGTATTTTTTTCCGCTCCCGCACGGGCACGGGTCATTCCTGCCGAGTTTTTTAATTGTTGCCGTGCCGTAGGCAGGCTGAGGGCTGCCGCCTCCCCGTGGCGCCTGTTTTGGGGATTGCAGTGGATGCCTGCCGGCGATACCTTCCGGTTGCCGGGTCTGATTTCCCCTTGTGAGCGTAGGGGTGACCGGCTGGACCCTGAAAATATATTCTATTGAACTCTCCCTGATTCTCGTCATCATCTGGTTGAAAATAGCGAACGACTCGCGTTGGTATTCAACAAGAGGGTCTTTCTGGCCGTATGCCCTCAGGCCTATGCCTTTCTTTAACTGGTCAAGTTCGTACAGGTGTTCTTTCCATGCGATGTCTATCATGTGCAGGAGGATTATCCTTTCAAGTTCCCTTATTGCTGCCGTGCCGAAGTTGTTTTCCCTTGTTTTATAGAAGTCCAGTATCCTTCCGTTGACGGTTTCCTTAAGCGTTTCCTTTGTGGTTGAATATACTTCCTTTTCCGGGACGACCAGTTCAATGTCAAAAACCCTTTTCAGCCACAGCGCCATGCTCTGCCAGTCCCATTCTTCGGGGTGTTTCTTGGCGCACCACAAATCAATTTTTTCTTCAATTGATTCTTCAATCATCGTCTTAATCTGTTCGGATATGTCCTCGCCTTCAAGGGTGCCGTTGCGCAGGGAGTAAACCGCCTCCCTTTGCTTGTTCATTACGTTGTCGTATTCAAGCAGTTGTTTTCTTATGTCAAAGTTCATCGCTTCAACTTTTCTCTGTGCGTTCTCTATC
>JAHJSO010000056.1 GCA_018830385.1 Elusimicrobiota bacterium
AAATGCAGTGCCGGGCAGATATGTGAACTCGTCTGTCTGTGCCTTGAAGTCATAGTTTTTGTCCTCATACTGCCATTTAATGACTCCTTTGCCGTTGTTTTCAGTGCTGTTAATATTACCTATATAGAATTTATAACTTGTGAAGAAATGCGTCCAGTAGGAAGGGTTTGTTGAATCATTGGGGACCATTGTTCCACCCGATGCATCCTCCAGGACTTTATCTAATGTATTTGACATAACTGATTCTACATTTGTGAGTTCCCATTCCGGTCTGCTTGGGCCCTCTTTGTAAAACATCTCTTTTGTGGCGAGCGTTAAGTTGGTCGGTAGTTCCTTATTGAAGGTGAAAAGAATCTTCCCGAAGTCAAACCTGTCTTCCCTGTTGTTCAGTACCACATATTTGAATTGTTCCGGTTTGGGTCTGACAATGTATTCTTCCATACGGACCCTTTTTCCAAAGACATCAATTATCGCTTTGCCGTTCTGGAATTCTGCAAGTTTTATTTCCTCGGCGGCCCTTTCCATTACAGCTTCCCTTGATATATCCTGAAAGATTTCCCTTTCCGCTTCCGCCTTTAATTCCTCTTTTGATTTTTCCTCCGGGTCCGGGACAGATGTTTCCTCTGATTCCTCTGCGGGCGGTTTTTCCTGGAGTGGTTCCGGGACGGATGGTTCCCCGCCTTGTTCAATCACACTGAATTCTCCAGGATTGACCATAATCTCCTTGCCTGTCGTTTCTTCCTTTGCAGATACGACCCCTTCATAGACCTCAAGGCGTGTAATATTGTCAGCAAATTCAACCGCAAAGTCGGTCCCCCTGACAGAACACACGGCGGTCGGGGTTTTAATTCTGAAAGACCTACCACCGAAAAACTGTTTTATTCTGACTCTTATTCTGCCTTTTTCAAGTGATACCTGAGAGGCATCAGTGATGATTTCGGAAATCGCGATTGCTGTATTTCCTCCGAGCCGCATGGTGTGTCCGTCTTCAAATAAAAGTATACAGTAAGATATTCTGGATTTTGTTCTGACCTTATCATGAACCGACAGCACCGTTCCTATTTTTGCTGCAGTCCATTTTCCCTTTGAGAACATATCAACATTGCCCCGCAGTCTCTGAACCATCACCTGCCTGGCAAAAACTACAGAAGTTGTAAACAACAGACAAACAAAGAGAAAAAACGTTTTTCGGGTTATCATTACTCACACCTCCGATGCCCGCCACCTTACTGGCACAATTACATGGTAACATATTTTTATTTTTTTGTCAATGTGACTTTTGTCACACCCCTGCAATATTTGACACTTGGCTGTGTTAATGTGCCGAAAAGTTGCACGCACACAACCTCCGGGGGGGGTAGGGGAATGGCGGGGTCACCAGTCAAGCAAGGGTTCTTCAGATATAAGTGACTCAAGCCGGCGGGTAATTATCTTTTCCTTGTTTGCTTTTCTTTCCTGTATCATTTTTTTCAATGAGACGATTTCCTTCTCAAGTTCACCAAGATGAAATTTGTGCTTTTCTTCGCGGAGTTCAAATAGTTGATTCAGCAGGGTTTTCAGTTCCACCTTGAGTTCCGCCTTTTTCTTCTGGTCACTGGTTTGTTTGTACTGTTCCGCCAGTTTCCGGGACTTTCGCCCGAGTTCACGGATGTCTTCAAATTTTTTCCACACCTCAGGGTCTCTCCGTCTCATTTTTGACATAAACCGCCTTTTTCTTGTTTCGTCGGCCATGAAACGCCTGTAGAGGTGAGGGTGTTTATCCCTTAACTCACACATATCCCTGTAACGCATCGGGTCGTCGCCCTTCATTAACTCAAGAGTCCTCTTCTCGTTTTCAGGGTTAACCGGTTCCTTTTCCTGTGCGAAAGATAGACATGCGGCTGCCATCATCATGACTAAAATCATAGTCCTTTTCATAGCAGTTTTTCAACCTCCTTGTTTAAATAGTAGAGTTGGTTCTCCACTTCTTCTATTTTATAACTGAAACTTTCCGTTCCGTTAACCGGCTCATTGTTTGATGCCACTGCCAGTATCTCCCGGTCTATAGTTGAGATGAGGGTTTCCAGGTTGCGGCTCGTAACAAAAGTATCTAAAGTACCTCTAATGTCTTTCTTTTTGATGTCGGACATGCGGGCAAGGAAAAGCAAAAATAGCATGACGGCGAATGCAAAGGTTCCCGCCCAGGAATATTTTAATTTCCAGATGAATCTGTGTTGGGGCATATCCCGGGTGACGTCCCTTAAAAGGTGAGACGATGCGGACAGCAATCTTTCCTTGAAGGCGTTGTCCATGGGTTCATCACCGAGTGTTTTGCCGGTTACACCAAGGACGCCCCTGCATGTCTCAATCATTTTACTGCAAT
>JAHJSO010000057.1 GCA_018830385.1 Elusimicrobiota bacterium
CTTTTGACGCTGACTGTAATATTTCGTTGCGTTTTGTTTGATGGATGCTTTTTTTCATATAAACTGACTGACTGGTCAGTCATATTTTAGCATAATTACAATAAACCTGTCAAGGGGGTTGCAATAACAGTGGGGGCGCAATAAAAAAATTTGTGGCAGGGGTCGGACGTCTGGGGGGGGTGTCGTACGGGACGACGGGAACGGGGACGACGAGATTTGAACTCGCGATCTCCGGCTTGACAGGCCGGCGTGTTAAACCAGGCTACACCACGTCCCCTCTATTTGTCAGGTATGTCGTTCAAAGATTCGGCAGTCCTGCCGTAATTATGTTGCTGCCTGCCTATTTTTTACTACTGCGGAATAATTGTAGAAATATGTCCTTTATGCCTTCTTTGTCCGTTTCGGTTGATATGCTATATTTTTTGACGTAATATTCCGCTATCAGTTGAGTCATCTGGTCAAAATACTTGTCTTTAATCGCCACAAATTCAACCCCACAGGAAAACTCACCGGCTCCCTCCATGTCCTTTGACCACATAACTCTGCCGAGCGCCCTGATGGGTTCCGATATTTCAGGGAAATATATGTCAAGGGCAACCACGGTATTCAGGTCAAGTTGCACCCCGGTTTTTATACAGATACCTTCAACTGAAATGTCCCTTGAAGTGGCGTCCTTGACAAAACTGCCGAAGTCCTGGAATACATGTTTTTCTATGTCGCTTAAAATTTTATATTTTACGCTTACGTTTAAATCAAGCCGTGGGAATTTTCTTCGTTCTTTTTCCATTGATGACATTTTGTCACCCCCCTGTGGACGATACCAGGATAACATTGCCCCTGTCGCATCCTTATTACAGCCGCCGTTATATGGGCGGTGCTGGGTTTGAACCAGCGACCTTTGCCTTGTAAGGGCAACGCGCTATCCGCTGCGCCAACCGCCCCAAACACCGGACATACAAGAAACCCATTCGGGCGCTACGCCCATCCACAACCGCCCCGTTCAAACACCCAAAGTCACGCCTATATATTACAAAACTTTTCCGAATATGTCAAACACGCCCAACCCGGGCGCCAACCAGGAGCCAAACTCAGCACCCAACCCGGGCAACCATCCCGACCTCAACCCGGCAAACACCCGCGCCAATCCCCCCGCTCCCGCATCAATTATTTCCTACGGATGGGCCTGATTTTTGAACCTGCCGCGGTACTTTGCCCTGCCAGTTGTTTCCTGAATTACCAGCTGGCATATTTTTGTCCCCGGATAAACTGCCAGCGGAATAGGCCCCATATTCGTAATTTCAAGCACCTGCTTGTTGTTAATCCCCGGCTGAATCAGCCCCGCCGTAACGTGCACCATAAGGCCCAGCCGTGCATAACGGGAACGGCCCTCAAGCCATGCGCACAGGTTTTCGCCCAATCTTATCCTCTCCCTTGTAATCCCGTGAACAACGTCTCCCGCTCTAATAACAAAATAATTTTTTACCCTGACAAGTTTCGTGATTTTTTCATAATCGCTTTCTTCATTAACATGATAAATCCCGCGAAATTTTTTAAACACCCTTATTTCGTCGCCCAAATACAAATCAATTGACGCGGGCCCAATCTGTTTCTCCGACAGCGGCTCAATCTCAATGTTGCCTTTTTTAATTTCCTTCAAGATTTCGTCTCTGGTTAAAACACCCATGCGTATGTCAACCTCCTGTCGTGTTCACAACCTTATTTTAAGTTAGCCATAACAATTGATAAAACACTCATTAGGAGTTTCGGTCTTTTTCCCATGTCCCCTCCGGCTGCTTAATCAATCCCTACAGACAATATTGAACACCTTCCGCCGAAACCGTCGTCAGAGCAGTTAACCTGGGCGGGGTCGGCTATCCATTTCGTGCCGTCCACGATAAATTTGTATTTGTACACACCCGGTTTCAGATTAAGGGTAAGCCGCCACTCCTGTCTGTCTTCCACGTATTTCATAATGCCTAAATTTTTATTCCACCTGTTGAAATCGCCGGCACAACTCACCTTTTTCACCGTTTTGTCATGCGGCGCATATACAATCTCCACCGGCTTGAAATAAATCACCTTGTTGCCGCCGAATTCCTTCGCCCTGTACATCGCCTCGTCCGACTGGGAGATAAGGTCGTCCTGCGTTTTTCCGTCCGACGGGTATTCCGCTATGCCCAAACTTACCGTAATGCCTATTGACGCCTTGAATTCTCTCTCTACGGTAGCCCTTATCTTTTCTGCAATCACCCTTGCCGAAATTTTATTGACGTCGGAAAGCACAATAACAAACTCATCCCCTCCGTATCTGCCAATAACGTCCTCTTTTCTTGATATCGTTTTAAGTAACCCGGCAAACTCCTGAAGGACAATATCTCCCGCCTGGTGTCCATGGGTGTCGTTAAAGTTCTTATACCCGTCCAGATCAAGCATAATCAATGAGAATACTTCTTTATTCTTTCCGCTATATTCAATTTCATCCACAAGTTCCCTCAACACCGCCCTCCTGTTAAACACGTCCGTCAATGCGTCCCTCTCTGCAAACTTTAGTGTCTCCCTGAATTCACCCTCGTCTATAATTTTGGGCATCGTTATTATCTTTTTTATATTTTCAAGGTAATCAAGAGCCGCCACTCTTATCCCTACATTCCGACGCAGTTTCTCGCTCACAATGTATTTATGCTGCAGTATTCCTTCCCAGAGCGACTTCGCTTCCTGCTCGGAGAATCTCTCTGAAGCAAGGGTGCATAATATATCGCTGTAGAAAGTCCCTCTCTTTTCCTGGACAATCTTATCTATAATGTACTTCAATTCCGTGGTTAACGGCGTATCTCCTGCGATTACGTCTATTATGCGGTAGCCCTCGGCTTCCAGTTCCTCTACTGTTTTATTCTCTACCTTCTCCATTTACACCACTCCCTTATTGTCTATTTTTTCTATCATCGCTGCCGTACATTGCGCGCGTTATTTTTTATGATTTTGTGTGCTGTAGTTGAAGGGTTTCAGCGGCGGTTTTTTCCTTAATTTCTTTTAACTCATTCAGGAAGGTCTCTATGTCCTGATACTGGTAATAGACAGAGGCGTATCTTATGTATGCCACAGCGTCAATGGAAAGAAGTTTCTGAAGCATCTTGGATACTATTGTCCTCGTCGGCACTTCCATTATGTATTCCTGCAATTCATTCTCTATCTCTGAAACGACCCGTTCAATCGTCTCGGGTTGCACCGACCTTTTTATGCACGCGCGGACGATGCTCTCCCGCAGTTTGTTTCTGTTGAACGGTTCGCTTATATCGGTGTTCTTTATTACTATCAGGGGCATCTCCTCAACCCTTTCCTGGGTCGTGAACTTCCTGCCGCACTGGATGCACTCCCTCCTACGCCGCACAAGGGAAGCGTTCCTTA
>JAHJSO010000255.1 GCA_018830385.1 Elusimicrobiota bacterium
GCCACAACAAAAAAAGAGCGCCCACCCATTGAGCAAGCGCTACAGAGCCCTACACACCTCTCATGATATCGAGACCAGCTTGAGCTTTCTGCCTCTAAAATCGAGCAAATCCCTTTCTTTTGCACTCGAAATAGCCTCGAGGATGGGTGCTTGCAAAGATATAGACATAACTTCTGCATCTCCCAAAAATAAACTCTCACCACCTTGTCCAGGTACCACGAAATAGTATTCCATACCTCCGAAGCTAATGTCTTCAATCGCGACTAAGGCACCTACCCCTATACACCCCGCTCCTTCGGAAGATATCAAACTAGCCATAGCTCTCGTCTTTTTTAAGGATGAAATCCTATCAGAAGTTTCTGCAGCAATCTTGCTCTGCTGCGACCTGGTGGTATCAGAGTGAGACTCACTAGGCGTAGGAGCAGTGTCGATGCCATGATAGATTGAATCGAGAGCCTTCTGCGTCTCCCCAATCTTTCTATCCAGATACTCCAAGTACTCCCGGAGAACCTCTTTTTTGTCCATCGCTCATCTCCCAAAAGAGTTGTCAAACAACTGCGTAAGCTTCACTAGTTTTTTTGAATATAACAAGATAATTTGCTAAAAGGATGAGTCCGCCTCCAATAATTAAATTTATTGTAATAGGCTGTGCAAAGGCAATCGCCGAAATTATGGCAACGCTTATAGGTTCTACTAAAACAATAATGCCGGTCCGCGAGGCCTCTACTTTTTTAAGACCTCTATAAAATAGCCAATTAGAAAGAACCCTTGACACTAACACAATCCAAAGAAGATTCAGCCATGTAATCATTGAATGGTTAAAAGACAGAGTTGAAAACATCGACTGAGGCACTACTAATTTAAATAAAGGGTAAATTAATAGCAACCAAAGGGTTGTAAACCCGCAATAAGCAAAAGTGATAAAAGAGGCGGGCTCTTTTTCAATAGCTATTTTCCTGCCGCCGACAATCCAAACCGCCAGAAGAAAACCGCCGATAAGAGGAGCGATAGTGCCCCATATATTATAATGCCCTACCGATATCATATTTGCTAATATAAGAACACCTGCAATTGCTGAAACAACCGCCATCAGTTTCCTTCCATCAATTTTCTCTTTGAGAAACAACGCACTGAGAAAAACTGTCCAAATTGGCTGTGAATACATGAAAAAAGAAACTACAGCCACAGGAACAAGAAGAATAATGCCGGCGAAACCTGCTAATTGTAACAAAGCACCGCTTAAGCCGTATAAAGCCAAATACTTCATCTTTTTCCAATCTACTTTTTGGCCTATAGCAAAGGGAGCGAGCATTAAAGTCGCCAGACCTAATGTAAAAAGGGAAATCTCATAAAGAGAAAGTCCTAAACCTGCTAAAAAACGAGCACCGGTGGTGATGCCGCCAAATAAAATGCCTGCTAATAAAAGTTCAAACATATTTGTTATTTTTTTAATTTTTATTTTTCCAATTTTTAAAATCTCCCTTTGGTTTGGTCAAATCCTTTGATGATTTATCGTATTCTCTTTTTTCGGCATAATCTATTTTCGCCCTAATCTCTCCTGAAAGAGGAGTTTGGCTAAAATAATCTTCGGCAATCTTGCCTATTTTACAGGCAAATATCAAAACATCTGATACTTCAGCTGGTATTTCTTCATATTGTTTCCGTAAAATAACCTCAGCCAGTTCCCCTACTTCCTCTGATAATTTAAGGAAACCAACAACCATTGCCTGGTGAGCATCCGATTTATCTGTCGGAGGCAATCCTTTCCTCTTCGAAAAGTCTTTTTCCCATTCTTGGATTTCTTTAATGCTAATGTTTTTTATTTCTTTATTTTTATCCATAGTTAATTTTTTAATATTATTTTTTAAAGAGTTCGTATTTAAATCCCTCATTATCGGGTTCTATCTCTACAACTTTGCAATTATGTTTTTTAAAAATTTTGATGGCTTCCTCGCTTTTGTCTTTTGTCACTGCCACCAAACCAGGTCCAGCCGAACTCATAAAACAAATTTCAACTCCCGCAAGGCGCATTTCAAGAATAATTCCCAGCAAATCTCCGCCATGCAAGGCAATTAACGGCGCTCCTTTTGTGCCGCCAAAAGAAATGTCATAAAGAACGGTTCCCATTTTTTTAAGGTCATGCTGTTTCAAAGCAGGGGAAAAATCCATTAACAGCCAATAGCAAACTTTAGCGGCATTAAATCTGTCAATGTGCCTTACCCAATCAAGAGAAAACACATCCACATCAGAAGTCTCGGGACCTTTTCCAACGCCCGGGACATCAGGAATTCCAGCTATAATTTTTGTCCCTTCGGGATAAGTATCCCAAATTACCAATTCGCAGTCTGATGCAGTAATTCCAATTCCGCCCCGTTGAACCAAATTCCCAGAACTGCCAGTAGAAATACCAGGTGTTAAATGGCCCTTCTTTTTCTCGCTTTCTTCTCCATAATTATGGGCGATAAATTTGACCAGTTCTTTTTCATCAAATGGTTTGCCTAATAATATGTTTATTCCATTAGCCACTGCTTCACAAAGCGTTGCCGTAGATGCAAAACCAACATGCTTATATGAATGAGATTTTGTGTTTATTACAAACCCTCCCTTATAACCGGTGACCTCTTTGATTATTTTTGCGACATGCTCGGCTAAAATATTGTCAGCTAAAATTTTATCATTCTTAGTAAGTTCAATCTCGGCTTCAGAATAAATTTTGCCAGCGAATCCCAAGGCTCCCGCTTTATAATCATTTTTTTCAGCGGTTGGCTGTAGCTTGGTAAGATCCAAAACAGTGGGGTCAAATCTGCACGGAGTTTTAATTTTTATTCTTTTCCACTGACCGGGTTTTGCTTCTATAAAAAAGCCGGGTTTCCAAAACAGTTTGCCCGGCTTGAAGGGTTCGACATCCCAATCGGTATAATCAAAAGAAGATGCTTTTACTCTCATAGGAATGCTTCTATAGGAATTTCTCCTCTTTGATAGGCACTTAATCGGCTTTCTTCCCAATTAAGATACCTTTTCATCATTATACGCATCTTCCTTGAATTAGTAAATAGC
>JAHJSO010000058.1 GCA_018830385.1 Elusimicrobiota bacterium
ATTTTCTCCCTTTCCTGCCTTTCAATCTCCGGCATTGTTTTGTTATAGACAAATGACAGTATTGCGGAAGATAAAATACACAAGAACGTGAGTTTTACCGCGTAATCTATAATTTTCACGCCCCGAACCTCCTCGGAATAGCCGACCGGTTATGGTTCACGCCCCGAACCTCCTCGGAATAGTCGCCCTGTCTATAAAAGGCACAAGTATGTTCATTATAAGAATTGAATAACACACCCCTTCGGGGAAGCCCCCCCACAGTCGTATCAACATCGTCAGAATACCGCAACCCGCGCCGAATATAATTTTCCCCTTCGCCGGCACGGGCGTAGTAACGGGGTCGGTCGCCATAAAAAACACGCCGAGAATTAACCCGCCTGACAACAGGTGAAAAACGGCGTCCCTGCCCGCCACCAACGATACGACAACCACGGTGATAATATAACTGAATGGGGCAAGCAGTTTTATCTGCTTGCGCATGACAAGATACACTACCCCTGCCAACAGCGCTATTTTTGACGTCTCCCCAATGCAACCCGCTACGTTCCCGAAAAAGAGTTCCAAATATGCCGGGATGTCCCCGTTCAGGCCAAATTTCACCACGGACAGCGGTGATGCGGAAGTCAGGTTGCTGTAAGGGAGCACCCATGAAGACATCTCCGTGGGCCATGATATGTGCAGAAACGCCCTGCCTACAAGCGCCGGGTTGAAAGGGTTGTACCCTATGCCGCCGAATATCTCCTTTCCGACGACTATGGCGAAAACCGCCCCGACGCAGACCATCCATACCGGGACGCCCGGCGGGAGTGAAAATGCAAGCAGTACGCCCGTTACGACCGCACTTAAATCATAAACCCCTACTCTTTTTTTTGTAACCTTTTGAAAAACATATTCCGAAATTACGCAAAACGAAACAGAGGCGCACAATATCCACAGCACGTTCGTACCGAAAAGATACACCGCCGCAACCCCGGCAGGCGCAAGGGCTATAAGCACGTCCCTCATTACCGACGCGATCGTCTCCCTGGATTTTATATGCGGCGAAACTGATATTATCATTTTTTATTCTTTTGCGAGTTTAATGTGCTGGACTATGGGCCTTTTCGCAGGGCATACGTAACTGCAACAGCCGCACTCAGTGCAGTCCTGGGGGTAAAACTCCTTCGCTTTCTGCCACAATTCCGCCTCAGCGTAAACGCTGAGCATATTCGGCATTAAACCCATCGGACAGACGGATACGCACCTGCCGCACTTTATGCACGGGTAATGTTCGTAATACGGTATCCCTTCCAAAAGCACCACGCCCGACGTCCCCTTGATTACCGGTACGGACAAGGTGTATTGCGATACACCCATCATCGGCCCGCCGCATACCACCCTGTCATCCGGCTGAGGTTCGTATTCGCATTGAGCCAGTAAATCAGACAACGTCATCCCTATGCGGACAAGGTAGTTGCCCGGTCTATGCAGCCGTCTCCTGATACTTTCAGACGCCGTAACGCTTACCACCCTTGATATCAGCGGGTTCGCCCGGACTACCGCCTGATGGACAGCGTAACTCGTTGCTACGTTCTGGACGACCACCCCGACATGAAACGGCAATTTACCCGACGGCACCGTCCTGTTAAGCACCGCCTTTATAAGTTGTTTTTCAGACCCCTGGGGATAATGCGTCTTCACCCTGACCACCGAAATATTCGGCTCGTTGAAAACAATCTGATTGATTATGTCTATCGCCTCTTCCTTGTTGTCTTCAATAACGATAAGTCCCTTGTGGACGTTCAGGATAAACATGAATAACTTCATACCCTCAACGATTTCCTTTGAATATTCCTGCATGAGCCGGTCGTCGGAGGTTATGTACGGCTCACACTCGCAGCCGTTGAGTATAAGGGTGTCAATCTCGGATGGGGGCGCCAGTTTCACATGGGTCGGGAATGCCGCCCCGCCCATACCGACCACGCCTGCCGTCTCAATGACCTTCCTTATGTCTCCGGGCGAATACCTGAAATAATCCCAGTGCGTTTTCACCTGTTCTTCGCGGGCGTCTTTCCCGTCGGATTCAATAATCACTGAAAGCACCGGTCGGTTGATAACAGGGTGCGGGCGCGGGACTATATCAACGACCCTTCCCGATACGCTTGAATGCAGGTACGCCGATATTCTGCCCTGCGGCTCGCCTATTACCTGCCCTGTGCGGACATAATCCCCTTTCCTGACAACCGCGATTGCAGGCGCTCCTGCATGCTGGCTCAGCGGAAGGACGACCCTTTGCGGGAGGCCGGCTTCCTTTATAGGAAGGGAGTGCGTCAACTCCTTATAGTGCGGAGGGTATATCCCCCCGCCAAATTCAGGTATTTTCATATTTTTTACGTCAGATACATGCCCTGATGATATTTTCGTCAATATCCCTTTTGACGATAACCTTACCTATCCTCACAGGCAGGACAAACAGGTTCCTGCCACCATGGAACTTTTTATCATACATCATAACCTTCAGTAAATCCCCGCGGGGACAACCCTCTGCCTGGACGGGAAGGCCGAACCCCTGTATTATGTCTTTTATCCTCTCAAGTTCTGCACCCGGGAGATACCCTGATTTGTTTGAAATCCTGCCTTCAGCCGCCATCCCGATTGATATTGCTTCGCCATGCGTATATCTGAAACAGGAAACGGACTCAACCGCATGGCCGACCGTATGCCCGTAGTTCAGTATTGTCCTTATACCTTTCGTCTCTCTCTCGTCCCGCTCAACGATATCACTTTTTATCTCGCAGGACCTTCGGACTATCCGTCCAAGGGCTGGTGCATTAAGTGACAATACTTCGTCCTTGTGCGACTTCAGGTATTCAAAAAGGCGCCTGTCTTTTATTATCCCGTATTTTATCACCTCTGCAATCCCGCTGAGGAATTCTCTTTTCGGGAGTGTCTTAAAAAAGGAGAGGTCGGTAAGGACGAGCGAGGGCTGATAAATCTGCCCGACGATATTTTTTATCAC
>JAHJSO010000059.1 GCA_018830385.1 Elusimicrobiota bacterium
CCGAATGCGACCACGTCCCCGGACAAGTTAAGAATCGGGAATACAACCCTTTCCCTCATAAAATCGTACGGATGCGGGCCTTTCTGGGAAATACCGGCAAGCCCCGCCTTAAAAACCATCTCCGGCTTGTATTTCTTCCCTGCAATTTCAAAAAACTTGTTCCCCGCCGGCGCCCACCCTAACGTGAATTTGTCTATGGTCTGCTGGGTTATACCCCTCTTCAGCAGGTATTTTCTGGCATGGCCGGCGTCCTCCCGTTTGCATATATACTCATAATAGAAGTCCGTCGCCTCTTTCAGTATTTCAAGCAACGTCCTCTTTTCAGACGAGCCGGCGTCATAGGTCTCCTCAATCTTTATACCCGCACGGGTAGCCAGTTTCCTTATCGCCTCGGGATAGTCCAGGTTTTCAATAAGCATCATAAACTTAAAAATATCGCCGCCCGCCTTGCACCCGAAACAGTGAAACATATTTTTGGAGGGGCTCACGTAAAAGGAAGGTGTTTTTTCAGAATGAAACGGGCACAGGGCGGAGTAATCCCTGCCCGACTGTTTAAGGTTAGGTACGTGCGACCGGACAACTTCAACTATATCCAGAGCATTCCTTATTGATTCAATAGTTTTGCTTGATATCGCCATTCTGCGTGTTATTGTTTCCGCCTGCTTATCCTTCTGAAACCGGAACACTCAATAACTTCCAACTTGCCGAATTTCTTTTCTACGGCATCCAGCAGGAGGTTCATTCCCAGATTATCCGAAGAAATATGCCCTGCGATCACGACGTTTATGTGGTATTTTTCCGCTTTCTTGTAGTGCTCTTCGGACATGTGCATGCCCACCACTGTCCCTACTCCTGAATTGGCTAATTTTTCAAACACCTCGGTTGAGCCCTCCGTGCCGCCCGTCATATCAACGAAAATTTTTCCCGCTTTCTTTTCTTTTGAGCCGACAAAAATGACCGGGCCCCTGCTGTCCCTGACCGCCGACTTGTATTCGGGAATGGCCTTCAGGAGTTTTATAACCCCTTCAATGGTTTCGGGTTTTTGCGCATCAAACTGCTTCTGCAGATAACCTGTAACGCAATTGTCTGCCGGTGTATGGGCGGACATAAACGTAATGTTTAAAAGTTTCGCTGAATCAACCGCCCTGCTGTGGTTCTGCGGCAGCACCTTCCTTGAGACCTCTTTTATTCTCGGTTCCATTATCGCCTCGGCGATGTTTATGGGAACGCCGAATTTATGGAGTATGTCCGCCTGCATGTTCATAACGTCGTAAAAATTGGCGAACGCCCTGCCTTCAGGGTGGTGGGTAAGAGCAATGTCAACCTTCCTGCCCGACCCTCTTAGTACGTGCAGCAAGAGGAGTTCGGGGGTTTCAATGTCTATCCCGACCATTAAGGATTTTACAGGTGTGGCCGGGTCACCGAAAAGCATGCGGGTATCGGCGTACGGGTTTGAAAGTTTCTCCGTGTCATACTCATTCTTTTCTTCCTTTGAGAGTTTCCCGTACCGGTCGCTTTCCGTCTTTAACTGTTTCCCGACGACAGCGCCACCCCTCGGGTCGTTCCTGACGCCCGTTTCTACCACGAATTTGTATAGTTCTTCAAATTTCATTTTTTACCCTCTTCTGAACTTGCGTTTTCTTCTTCTGCTCTCCGCGAGTTTTTCCTTGCGCATAATGCTCGGGGATTTATAAAACTCATGCCTTTTTATTTCCTGCAGGATACCTTCCCTTTCGCACGCTCTCTTAAACCTGCGGACGGCGTCGTCTATTGACTCGCCTTCACGTACCTTTATCCCTACCATTCATCTCACTCTCCTTTCCTCTTTCAACGGGTATTAGTGGGTCTGTAATTTTTTTCCCTTTTACCTATTAACTTATCCGGGGGACTTACAAGGGGGTGCTTCATCCGAACTGTCTCAGCCGGGGGGCCAGGAAAATTTTCTTCCGCCCAACAGGTGAAAATGCAGGTGAGCCACCGCCTGGCCCGCATCCTGCCCGTTGTTGACCACAAGCCGGAAACCCTTTTTATCCACCGACGCATCCCCGGCTATTTTCTGAGCCGCTTTATATATCGCGGCGATAAGTCCCTTGTCCGCTTCAACTATGTCCATAAAAGACGGTATGTGCTTTTTTGGAATTAAAAGAATATGCACCGGCGCCTGTGGGTTTATATCCCTGAAAGCCAGGACTTCCCCGTCTTCATACACTACATTTGCGGAAATTTTTTTATCCGCTATTTTACAAAAGATACAATCATCCATGCGTGTCCATCCTTATCATCATTCTCTTACTTTCAAAAAAAGGGGAATGTACTCTATCGGGCTGGGGCTAACAATTGCATATCTATATAACAGAAATTTCCGGTTTTGTCAAGGGTTTTCTTAAAAAAAATCAGAACCCCGGGTCAGAACCCCGGGTCAGAACCCCATGTCAAATCCCGATGTCTGTCGGCGCCCTGCCGATTGACTTGAGCAACTCAATCACTGAGTTTATTTTCCCGGTGATGTCATTGCGAGGCGCAGCCGAAGCAATCTCCCTACCCACTCTGTCATTGCGAGGCGCAGCCGAAGCAATCTCCCTGCCCACTCTGTCATTGCGAGGCGCAGCCGAAGCAATCCCCCTACCCACTCTGTCATTGCGAGGCGCAGCCGAAGCAATCTCCCTGCCCGGATATATCTCATACAATGCCCTGTATTCCTGCGGGGTTAAGTTTATCATAAGGGAATTGCCGCCTGAAAGCAGCCCCTGCTTCATCCCGTTTTCCCCGGCAATCGTTTCCATCGCCGTCGTAACGAGTATCTTCGCTTCAGGGTAGAGTATCCTTGCCCTGGCTATGGTAGTCAGGGCAAGTTCAACTGAAGGGGGAGACGCATCCGCAAACGGGGTTTCAGGGTGCGGGATGAAAGGCCCGAACGAAAACATCTCAGCACCGAGAGAATTTGTCATCTCAATATTGCCGAGTATGTCCTTTTCCTCCTGGCCCGGAAGTCCTACAAGGAAACCGGTAAAAATCAGATATCCCATATCCCTTAAACTCTCAATTAGTTCAACGCGCCCCTCAATGGACTGTCCCGGCTTGAGCCGGGCATACTGCTGCGAGTCGGCCGTTTCAAATCTCAAAAGGACGCCACGCGCCCCGGCGGCGTACATCCTTTTATATGTCCCTGTGTCCCTTTCGCCTATGCTCCACACAAGCAGCGCCGGGCACCTCTCCCTGATTTTAGCTGTTATGTCCGCAAGTTTGTCCCCGTCATACCACATGTCTTCGCCCGACTGCAGGACAATCGCCTTGAAGCCGAGTTTATTAACTGCATTCTCCGCTACGGCAAGGATTTCGTCAACTCCCATCCGGTACCTTTTAAGTTTTGCATTGTCTTTCCTGATTCCGCAATAGAGACAGTTATTCCGGCAGTAGTTTGAAAACTCAATGATGCCGTGGACACAGCAGGCATTGCCCAGGTGTTTCTGTCGGATTGAGTTTGCCGTCTGGTAAAGGGTTTTTGGGTTGTGGGCGAGACGCAGGTCGGTCTCCTGCAGTTTGAAGAAGTATTCTCTCCATGTTTCAAGAATCGGGATCGCCTCTTCCTCGGAAATTTTCTGAATCACAAGCCCGCCCTGGGCATAAACGTAGTCGCCGGGCGCAAGTTCGTAGAAGTCGTTTTTCGCCTTCCGCTTCTCGCCGAAGTAATCAACCGTAATTACCTTATCCTTTATTTCCGTTACCTTGCCCGGTATTGCATAACACATTGGTTCAAGTCCGCCCTCGTATCTGATTAAAAGTAAACATCCCTCCTGCCCTCTTTTATTTTGTTTAATTTTTCCGCCGTCCTGTCCCGCGCGGCTTTATTTTCAATCTTATTCAGATAAAAACCGATAACCTCATACCCCTTTCTGTAAACCGGGGTATCGCCGTTATTCTTAACGAAGTCCTCAAGGTATTCTGCAAACGTAAGCAGGGCGTTGGGCCTGCAGAGGTTATGGATGTCACCCGGCTTTGCGAGGTCCATAAACGCCTTCCCCGTCCTACCGCTGCGGTAACACGCGGTGCAGAAACTCGGCAGGAGTTTGTCGTCCAGAACTCCCTCAATAACTTCAACCAGCGGCCTCTCGTCATAAATTTTAAACTGGCCGTCGCCGCTGTCTTTCCCGTAACCGCCAACGCTCGTAACCGAGCAGGCGCTTGCCTGCGATATGCCTATACGGAACGCCTCTTTTCTTATTTCCGGTTTCTCCCGCGTGGAAATAATCATTCCCGTATAAGGAACTGCAGCCCTTAATATTGCAATAATCTTTAAGAAGTCGCTATCCGGCACGAGGTACTGCGGGGCATAAGCCACCGTCGGTGCAGGCCTGAACCTCGGCACGGAAAATGTATGCGGGCCCACCCCGAACTCCCCGTCCATGTAGATTGCATGAGACACGAGCGCAAGGACTTCAAAACGCCAGTCATACAGGCCGAAAAGGGCTCCCAGTCCAAGATCGTCCAGTCCCGCCTCAAAAGCCCTTATGTGGGCGGTCAACTGCCTGTCATAGTCCGCCTTGGGCCCGTTATGAATTTTTTCATAAGTATCCCTGTGATATGTCTCCTGGAACAACTGGTAGGTGCCTATGCCCGCCGCTTTGAGTCGTTTGTAGTCATCTACCGTCGTAGCGGCGATGTTTACATTTATACGTCTGATGTTGCCTTTTTCCGTCTTAACCGAATATATCCTGTCTATCGCATCAACCACATAGTCAATACCGTTTTTCACGGGATCCTCACCGCATTCCAGAAGCAGACGCTTGTGTCCCATGTTTATGAGGAATCTTGCCTGTCCTTCAATTTCCTCCATCGTGAGTTTTTTTCTTTCCATTGATTTGTTTCTTGTGTGGAAGTTGCAGTAATCGCAGTCGTTTATGCAGAAATCCGAGATATACAGAGGCGCGAAAAACACAAGACGCTCGCCGTAAATCCTTTCCTTAATCCGGGCAGCGATATTAAAAAGTTCACCCGTGAGTTCCTGATCTTTGAGGTGGAGCAAAACCCCCGCTTCTTCAGGGTCAAGCCCTTTCATCTCGCCTGCTTTGGCAAGTATCTCGCGGACAGCCCCTATGTCAGCGGATAATTTTGACGATTTTTCAAGAATCCCGTTTATGCGTTTTTCGTCTATAATTTTAATCATGTTGATTAATGACGTTCGCCCTTTTTTTGATTTCTGATGAAGGCACCTGCCCGTCTAACCTTATCGCAGGCGTCCCGCGCCTGGGGGAATACCTGAATACGTGCAGGCCGTCAAATTTATTCTCCCGTAAAAACCTGCGGGTGTTATCAAAACTTTTCTGCGTCTCGCCCGGAAAACCGACGATAACGTCCGAAGTAATTTTTATCCCGGGAATCTTTAAACGCAGTTCGCTGATTTTTTCCCGGAATCGGGCGGCAGTATAAGGCCTGTTCATTCTTTTAAGAACCCGGTCATCAGCTGACTGCAGCGGTATATGAAGGTGTCTTTTGATTCCGGGGTTGTTGCCCATCAGATGTATTAATTCAGGGGTTACCTCGTTCAACTCA
>JAHJSO010000060.1 GCA_018830385.1 Elusimicrobiota bacterium
AAACCCGCACCCAAATAGCCGGCCTCCCGAAACAGGTCCAAACACTTGACGAAATCCTGTTTATTTTATATAATAACCCCGCTTAATAACCCCGTTGAGATAAAGCCTATGAAATTTATACCTGCAAGAAAACTTAACAAACTTCCGCCTTACATATTTTCAAGAATCAACCAGTTGAAACTTGAGGCGCACTCAAAAAAACTGGACGTGATTGACCTCGGCATGGGGAACCCTGACCTGCCCACGCCCGAACACATTGTTGAGCGGCTCTGCGATACCGTCCGTCATCACCCGAGGACGCACCGCTACCCGCAGGCGAAGGGCATGCCGAAGTTCCGCCGCGCGGTATCTGAATGGTTTGAAAAAAGGTTCGGTGTTTCCGTCAGTCCTGAAAAGGAGGTCATATCCCTTATAGGTTCAAAAGAAGGGGTGGCGCACCTCTGCATGGCTTTCTTAAATCCCGGGGACGTCGCTATTGTCCCCGACCCCGGATATCCCGTGTATTACAACGGCGTAGTCCTTGCGGGCGGCAGGGTTTACAAGATGCCACTGCTGGCTGAAAACAACTATCTGCCGCAACTCCATAAGATACCGGAGAAGGTAGCCAGGAAAGCGAAAATAATTTTCCTGAACTACCCGAACAACCCGACTACTGCGGTGGTTGAGGATGAAAGTTTTTTTAAAGAGGTTGTCAGGTTTGCAAAGAAATATAATATAATGGTCGTCCACGACAACGCATATTCCGAGATAACCTTTGACAGGTACGTCGCACCGTCTTTCCTGCAGACCCCTGGTGCGAAGTCCGTAGGTCTGGAGTTCCACTCATTTTCAAAAACCTTCTCAATGGCCGGGTGGAGAATCGGTTTTGTCGCCGGGAATGAAAACATAATTGCGTCACTTGAGAAATTCAAGTCGTTTGTTGATTACGGGTCGCCTACGTTTATCCAGTTGGCTGCCTTGCACGGTTTAAAAGAAGCAGGCGGGTGTATCCGGGAAACAAACGAAATTTACGCACGCAGGAGGGATAGGTTCATAGCTGAACTGTCAAAAATCGGATGGGAGGTAACGCCGCCGAAAGCAACGATGTATTTGTGGGCGAAAATACCGGGGAAAATTTCAGCAGCCGGCTCTCTGGCGTTTTCAGAATTATTGATAAAGGAAACGGGCATAGCCGTTGCACCGGGTATTGGTTTCGGAAAATACGGGGAGGGCTACGTGAGGTTTGCATTGGTTACTCACGACAACCGTTTCCATGATGCTGCCCTGCGAATAAAAAAATTACTCGGACACCCCGTGTAATATTCAGCATGAGGAATGTGCAAATATACATAATGTTTGCACTCGCGGGCGGAAGGCAAGTCCAACCGCATTATTGAGGATATTAAAATGAAGAAAAAAATTTATTTAGGGATTATAGGCGCAGGGACAGTCGGGAGGAAACTCGTCCATCTTTTTTATCAGAATAAATCAATTATTGAAAGCAAAATCGGTGCCGGCATAGAGATTTCCGCCGTGTGCGACGCCAGTGCGTCCGCCTTATCGCGGCTGCGTGCCATCGTGGAGTCCATTTTTAAAAAATCACACGGCATAAAGTTTCTTACCTCATGGCAGAAGGTTGTTGAAGACCCGAAAATAGACATTATCATAGAGTTAATCGGCGGGCTGTCCCCGGCGAAAGAAATAGTTATTTCAGCGCTTAAGAAAAACAAAAACGTCGTAACCGCCAACAAGGCCGTCCTTGCAGAAAACTGGGATGAAATATTCCGTCTTGCCAGAAAGAGCCAGAAACTGGTGTATTTTGAGGCGTCGGCAGGAGCAGGGATACCCGTAATCCAGGCATTAAATGAGGGGCTGGCGGGCAACAGGATAAGTTCTGTTGTCGGTATCCTCAACGGCACCACCAATTACCTCCTGACAAAGATGTCAAAGGACAATATTGAATTTTCCGGCGCATTAAAACTTGCACGTAAGTCCGGTTTTGCGGAAGCGAATCCGAAGAATGACATTCAGGGGACTGACACAGCCCACAAACTTTCAATACTCTCTTCCATTGCGTGGTCCTGCTGGATTAAGCCGTCGGACATATACACCGAGGGTATTGCGGGTTTGTCCGTTACCGACATTAAATACGCCCAGACGGAGTTCGG
>JAHJSO010000061.1 GCA_018830385.1 Elusimicrobiota bacterium
AAAACACCTGTGTCTCCCGGAGACCTCATTGAAAAAAACACCCTGCCTTTCTCAATGCACATTGCAATGACCTGCGCCTCCTGCGGCGTAACGGCGATAACAACGGGAATCTGGGTTCCATGGAAATCCTGGAATAACTCCACAGACGGCGCATCGTCTTTATACCTCCCCTTCCTTTCCTGGATTTGCCCCTGTCCCGGCAGAAGTTTTCCGACGGCTAAAACGTCAACGTTCTGCAAAACGGTAAATACGGAATCGTCAAACACGGATAGGACATCCACCCTGTTGCCGGGGTTTATTTTACCGACGACACTGTCTGATTCACACACAATCACAAAAGACCTTTTGCCTTCGGGTATCAGCGCCCCTATACCCGTACCATGCCCCACGACGGAGAGTTTTGTGGCGATTATCTGCTCCCCTTCAAGAATCGGTGAAACCGTCACATAGACGGGTATTCTTTTACCGGAATTTAATTCTTGTATCAGGAGGTCGTCTGTCTTCCGGATTGCCTTCGGCTGGATAAACTCGCCCGGGACAAACGTCTCCATGGTCATCTCAGGCAACAAAACTGCTCCCTGCTGGATGTATCTTTTCGCCGCAAGGACCGGCAACCTTTCCCCCGGAACCCTGTATTTGCGTTCAAGTAAAACCATGTATCTCACGACAAAAATTGCTATCAGCCCCGAAAGGCACACGGCGATAACGACCTGTATTTTATTTTTCACCTTGAAAAGTCCCTCGTTTCCCTTTTGATTTTGTCCGTGGATTTTTCAATGAGTTCCTGGATTTCCCTGCCGAACATCTTTATCGCAGCCACGCAGACGACGGCGATAAGGGCGATGATTAAGATGTACTCGGTCATCCCCTGTGCATCTTCGTTTTTCAAAAAGTCATTGAACATTTTTACATCACCTCCTATTGTCGTTCCCACTTAAAGTTTCATCACTTCAGACCTGGCCGATATATAAAACCCCCTGCCCATCCATGCAGGCAGTTCAACCCTGTAATAGACCTCCACCCAGGATGAGGGCGGGTTAAAAACCGGCGGCGGGACCGATTTTGAAATTTTGACTTTTACCTCAACCTTTTCAGGGTCAAGGTTCCTGCCCTTTATCTCCGGCGCCGCCTCGCCTGAAAGGAATCTTTTTATTTCTCCTGCAACCTCACCCTCCGTCCAGTCATTAAATAAAATCCCGTCAGTGCCGTACCTTGCGGCCATAAGTAGTTGCTGTCTGATGATTAAGACCCTGCAATGCAACAGGAATGCCGTCAGTAAAACGACAAACAGCGGGACACACAGGACTGATTCCAGCAGCGCCTGTCCTTTTTGATTTAATGTTTTGTCCATTTGCCGACCGGCACGAGGTGCGCCTTCCACCCCGGATTTTTTGACTTCCAGTACTCAAAGAAGGCGGTCATAAATGACGCATCCCTTTCCTGCGGGAACATATATCCGCTGTTATTATAAGAAGAGGCAGCCGCTATGCATTTTATGTCAACCCACCTGTCCATTTTGAAAAATTTCCCGGCAAACGGGTAGCCCCTGTTTGAAACGGAATCCCTGCTCTTGTAAGCTATAACCCTTATTCTCTGTTTATGGAATGATTCTCTTTTCTGCTCAAGCCACCGTTTTGCATTTTTACTCCTTTCATAAGGGTACGGTATGGGCCACACCCACACCTCCGGCGACACGGGCGTCGGCGGGACGTATAATTCGGATGTTTTGAAATAGAGAACGTCCCCCTTGTTTCTTTTCAGGTTAAGTGAGAGTGAATCCATCGGGACAAACCCGTCGGCACCGCACTCTTTCCCTCCTGCGTTGATTTCCTGCCTGCGAGCAATATTCCTTGAAACCAGAAACGTCGTGCCACCGCCGTAAGTCGGGACGATGGACTCCTGGAGCAGAATAACTTTGTTGATTGAACTGCGGGCCAGCCGCGCCATTCTGTGGTAGGTGTGGAAACCGGGTGAACGACGGGGCGGCTCTATCCACCACACCCAGCTGTCTCCGCCGACGCAAAACCCCGCACCCGGGACGTGGACGCCGAAACCGGATAATCCCAGAACGCCGTTGAGTTTACCGAGCACGTTCAGCGCCCTGCTGCGCATAACCGCTGCCGAAAGCGCCGAGTTGTCCGCTGCGTTCTGCACCAGGATACGGTCTTTCAGCACCTTCCCTGCGTTGACAACGGCGAACCAGAAAAGGCACAGGACAATAAACGAGGCGACATAAAACACCAGTACCTGCCCTGAACTATTTTTTACCATCGTTTTGCATCCGGCCATGCAGAATATAAATATTTTGCGTCGGGCGATTTAACCATGGCGCACCGGACAACCCCATGATACAACGGGACGCCCAATGATTTTGGTTGCAGGAACGAACCGAACATTATTCTCTGAAAATAGTGGAGCCCGGCATGCATGGTAACGACCTTTCCCCCTGATGCGTCCCGACCTGCACTATTTAGCGGGGTTTTTTCACAAATTATTACCTTTGACGGGATAACCCTGATTTTTTTTGCCTGCGACAGTAGCGTCCAGAAACCGCAGATACGTGCCTCACGGGTTGCCTCAGTTAAACTATCTTTGACTACCCCTGCCCTGACGGACGTATATACCGACTCGTTCGCCGACAGCACCCCTAAGGACAATAGGAATAATTGGACAGACGAAAAATACAGGGCAGTAAAAAAGATTGCCATAAGAAGGACCGTCTCAACGGCCGCCGCGCCTCTTTTATTACCTGTCATGGAAAAAATGCCGCCTCTCCCGTCCTGAACTTCGTTATATTGGAAAGATGTCCGGTCAAAAAGATAACGTACAACTTTAACGCCAAAAAACCAAGTACCGACAATACGCTTACGAGCAGGACATATTCTGCGGTTACCTGCGCCGTCTCGCTGCGGAAGATGTCCATTGCAACGTTTATCCCTCCGGCCCTGATGGATTCAATGAAGTATGGGACATTACCTGTAGGAATAAATCTGCCGCCAATTCTGCCGTCAGGAAGGACATTTGTCTGTTTGAATTTAAACACAGGCGACATCAGGATAACGTCCCCCTCCATCCCGGCAACGCTGCACACCTCAACTATTTTTCTTGAACCATCGGGGAACCTCGCTACCTGGACTATGACGTCAATCGCAGAAGATATTTGTTCCCTTATGGCGCGCACCGGCAATTCTATCCCGGACATCATTGTCATTACCTCTATCCTACGCAACGCATCCCTCGGCGAGTTTGCATGGACAGTGGTAAGGGAACCGTCATGTCCGGTATTCATCGCCTGCAGCATGTCAAGCGCCTCGGCGGAGCGGCACTCCCCGACGATTATTCTGTCGGGCCGCATCCTGAGTGAATTTACCACGAGTTGCCTGATTGTAACGTTCCTGCCGTTATGGACTGCACCCGCCCCGGCCTCAAGCCGCACCACGTGTCCCTGGGCGAGTTGCAGTTCCGCAGTATCTTCAATAGTGATAATCCTTTCGCCGGAAGGTATAAACGAAGACACAACGTTCAGCAATGTGGTCTTGCCTGAACCCGTCCCGCCGGAAATAACAATGTTCTTCCTGTATTCTACGCATATTTTCAGAAACTCAAGTATATTCTTGTCAAGCGTGCCTGACAGGACAAGGTCCTGCGGCGAGGCCGCCTTTTTTGAAAACCTTCTGACTGTAATCACCGCCCCGCAGAGTGAAACCGGCGGAAAGACGCAGTTCACCCTTGAACCATCCGGCAGGCGCGTATCCAGAAAAAGGGTGTCGTCCGGTATGCGCTTTCCGTGCAACTTTAATATGTCTGATACAAGCGGCCCGGTATCGCTGTTCCCGGCATCATCGCATCCGGCCGTTTTATTTTTTAGATTGTGTATCCTGCCGTTTTTTTCAACATAGACATCTTCCCCGTTCACCATAATTTCCGAAATTTCATCATCGCGGAATAAATCGCCTATTAGATGTAAATCCACGGTATCCATGTTTTTAACCACCCGCCGGCAAATTATTCACGCTATGTTATTCATTCTACAATCTTCGGCGTAACAAAAATTACGACTGTATTTTCAACGTCAACCCAACTTGACCTGCTGAACAACACGCCCAAAAACGGTATGTCCATAAGTAGCGGGACACCCCGTGTCTTCCTCTCCCTTTTTGTCTCCCCCAGCCCCGCTATGGTAAACGTATCCCCTGTATTCAACAGGACCTGCGCCCGGGCGTACCTGCTGGCTATGGCAGGATAATTGCCTATTTTGTTTGACCAGTCCAGACGGGATATCACCGCAAACACGGACGTATCTATTTGCCTGTTTTCCACAATTACCGGCTTTATTTCCAGTTTTATTCCGAACTCTTTCCATTCAATACTCCCTCCGCCGATTCCGGAAGCGATGACGGGCATTTCTCCGCCGACCAGAAAATTCGCGCTGGTACCGCTCCTGGTTGCAAGTTTTGGTTTTGATAATATTTTTGCTACGCCCTTCTCCGACAACATCTTCAACGTTGCATTCAGGGCAGTGTGCCTGTTCCAGTCGCCTGAGGTTATTATTGACGGCACACCGGGCAAATATTCAGGGACGCGTCCCTCCTGAATGAAGGAAATCTCTCCCCCGGTTATTTCATCCGACCAAAAAATGCCCATCTCCCTCGCCCTTGTGTTGTTGATTTCCGCTATCTCAACGGAGACCTCCACCATGTCCGCCGGGGATGGAACGCTTCCCGATATTATTAATAATATTAAAATGACCGCCCGCTTAATCAGAAGGTATTTCCTCCTTTATCTTCTCTATTGCCCTGCGCGCCCGGGTATTGCCGGGGTTGAACCTCAATGAGAGTTCCAGGTGCCTTATTGCCTCCGTGAGATTCCCCGTAGAATACATAACAAGCCCCCGTTCATAATATCTTTCTGCCGTCTCAGCGGCTAACCCGCTTACGCCGGTGTCGGCTCCCTGTCCCGACCCATCGCCCTGCCCGGAACCCGCTCCCTTGCCGGCCCCCGCACCCGTCCGTCTTGATTTAATCATACCCTTCATCTCCGATATTGTTTTGTCAATTTCAA
>JAHJSO010000062.1 GCA_018830385.1 Elusimicrobiota bacterium
CTGTCAAAAGTGTGGTTGCCCATCGTCAGCACGTTCACCCCGTATGAAAAAATTTCATCAGCCGTATTCCGGGTAAGCCCCCTGCCGCCGGCAGCGTTCTCGCCATTCGCGACCGTGAAATTTATGTTGTTGTCCGCAATGATACCGGGTAACAGGTCCTTAAGCATGGTCCTGCCCGGCTCACCTACTATGTCCCCTACGAAAAGCAGTTTCATGTTATTTTGCCGTCTCTTGTGCGCGTGTTTCTCTTATAACGACCACCTTTACCTGGCCGGGGTATTCCATTTCCTTTTCAATCTTTTTTGCAATATCCTTCGCAAGCAGATAAGTCCCGGAGTCGTCAATGTCTTCCGGTTCCACCAGTACCCTTATTTCCCTGCCTGCCTGTATTGCATACGCCTGTATTACGCCGCGGAAACCCATTGCCGCTTTTTCAAGTTTTTCAAGACGCTTTATATAATGTTCGGCCGACTCCCTGCGGACACCGGGTCGGGATGCGGATATTGCATCTGCGGCCGCCAGGATAAACGCCTCTATGCTCTCCGGATGTGCGAGCCCTTCGTGGTGCGAAAGTATCGCATTGATCATTTTTGCCGACTCACCGTATTTTTGCGCCAGGTCAGCCGAAATCTGGTGATGCGTGCCTTCCATGTCGTGGTCAACCCCTTTGCCAATATCGTGCAGGAGGGCGGCTCTTTTGCAGAAGTTTATGTCCGCTCCCATCTCTCCCGCGAGTGCGCCCGATAGCCACGCGACTTCCATCGTGTGCTGTAACTGGTTCTGCCCATAAGACGTCCTTAGTTTAAGTTTCCCCAGGAGTTTCATGACTTCGGTTGAAAGCCCCACGACACCGAGTTCTATGGCTGCCTTTTCACCCGTTTCCTTAAGGGTGTTTTCCAGTTCCTGTTTTGTTTTGTTCACGACCTCTTCCACCCTTGCAGGGTGTATCCTGCCGTCGGCAAGGAGTTTGTCCATTGACAACCGGGCTATTTCCCTTTTTACGGGGTCAAAGCAGGATATAGTTATTGTCTCAGGCGTGTCATCAACTATCAAATCAACCCCGGTCGCCTGTTCAAAAGCCCTTATGTTTCTTCCCTCCCTGCCTATGACGCGTCCTTTCAGTTCGTCGTTCGGTATGGGGATGGTCGTAGTCGTTGTGTCCGATGTGTAGTCGGCGGCAATCTTCTGTATTGCCGTTGCAAGTATTTCCTTCGCCTTTCTTTCCGCCGTTTCTCTTGCTTCCTGTTCAATACTCCTTGAAATAAGGGCTGACTCCCTCTTTACCTCATCCGTAAAATTCTGCAGAAGTATCTTTTTCGCCTCCTCGGCGGTCATACCTGCAATCCTCTCAAGTATCTGCCGTTGTTCGTCGCGGTTTTTTTCGACCGCCGCCAGTTCGTCTTGCAGTTTTTTCTCCTTCAGTTTTAATCCCTTGTCCCTCTCCTGGAGGTCTCTTTCCTTGCGTTCCAGGATATCAACTTTCCTTTCAAGGTTTTCCTCTTTCTGGTCAAGCCGTTTCTCCCAGGAAGAAATCTCGTGTTTCCTGTCACGGAATTCCTTCTCCAGTTCACGGCGGTCCCTTTCGGACGATTCTTTCACTTCAAGCAGTTTTTCCTTCTTCAGGGCTTCTGCTTTTGTGTGCGCATCCGATATTATTTTTTTTACAAACGTTTCGGCTGATGATAACGTAGCCCTGGCCAGGACAATCCTGACAACGTAACCGATTGCAATACCTGCCAGACCGCATGCCGCGGCAAGCGTGATATTCAAGAATGTGGTGTCCGAAAACATGTTTTCACCCCTTTTTCAGTAATAATTTTTTTAACCCGGACGTCTTTGTTCCCAAAAGGAATTTTCCTCAGGACCTGGAATTCAAATCCAACGCCTATCCTTTTTGACAGCGGTATATTCTTCAAAAAACCGTCATAGAAACCGCCGCCGTACCCGATCCGGTTACCTGCCCCGTCAAAAGCCACAGCCGGGACAAACACGAGGTCTATCTTTCTGTCCGGGACGATATTTTCCCTTTTATACGGTTCCCTTATACCCCATACGCCTTCCCTTAAATCATTCTCCGGACTCTCAATCCGGATTGGCAGCAGTTTATTTTTACCCCTGCCTTTTTCAACCTTCGGCAGGACTACATTCTTTTGCATCAGGAGAGATTTTTTTATGATGGGTAACGTATCCGGCTCCGAACGCCATGTAGCGAAAAACATTACTGTATTCGCCCTGCCGAACTCGTCAAGTGCAACGATGTTTTGTGTAAGCATTTTGCTTTTCTCTTTTCTTTCAAGTGCAGGCATTTTATCTCTTAGTCGTATTATGTTATTTCTTATTGTTTTCTTTTTCGCTGTCTTTTTCATGTTTTTTGAGGTAACCGGCTATGATTGTTTCATATCCCTGGTCCGAAGGAAAATAAAACTTTTTCGGCCGGGGCATGTACTCCTGCCGGACAAAATGTCCCTTGAAGTCGTGCGGGTATTTATAGTCATTCCCGTGTCCTAATTTATCCCCGTCCGCGTGAGAGTCCCTGAGGTGGTCAGGTACCTGCCTGTTTTTTTCCTCCGCGACCTCCTGTTGGGCGGATTCAATCGCAACATAACTCGCGTTTGACTTAGGCGCGGTTGCAACATATATTGCCGCCTGCGCCAGCGGGATTCTTGCCTCGGGCATCCCGACGAACTCAACCGCCTCAAGGGCTGAAATGGCAACATTCAGTGCGCCGGGGTCCGCATTGCCTACGTCCTCGCTCGCCGCAATGACGATTCTTCTGGCGATAAACCGCGGGTCTTCTCCTGCTGCAAGCATCTTTGCCAGCCAGTAAACGGCTGCATCGGGATCGCTCCCTCTCATGGATTTAATAAATGCGGATATGCAATCATAGTGCTGGTCGCCCGACTTGTCGTAAAGAAGCGCCTTTTTCTGGATAGAGTCCTC
>JAHJSO010000063.1 GCA_018830385.1 Elusimicrobiota bacterium
GGGCGTAGTGGGAAGCAATCTCATAATACCCGAGACGCAACAGTATCATTTACCCGGCTGGTTGTGTCATTATGAAATCAAGGAGGCACCGGACTAATACCCGAATAAACCATGAGATTTCTTCTGACCGGCATAATTGTCCTGGTTCTTCTTGTGAAGCCGGTTGTTTCCAGCGATTTCACCAACTGGCGCCAGAAGGCGCAGGAATCAAAGAACAAGGACGAAAAGATACGGCTGTGGACAAGGGCGATTGATTCCTGGAATTACTCGGACGGTGCAAAGGGTAAAATGGAAGCGTTCTATAACCGGGGGAACACGTATTCCCAAAAGGGTTTATATGACCACGCAATTGGGGACTTTACAAGGGCGATGGAGATAGACCGGAACAATGAGTCGCTCTATACCATCCGCGGCAGCGCCTATTTCCAGAAAGGTTTGTATGACAGGGCAATTGACGATTTTACAAAGGCAATAGAAATCATGCCCGGCAGGGCGGCTGTCCATACCCTCCGCGGGAATGTTTACCGTTACAAAAACGACTACGTCCATGCAATAAGCGACTATAACAGGGCAATAGAACTTGACCCAGGAGATGCCGTCGCCTACAACAACAGGGGCTTCGCCTATTATTATAAGGGTTACTACAGCAGGGCAAGGAACGACTACGACAAAGCGATAGAATTAAATTCCGAATATACTATCGCCTATTACAACCGGGGGTTGAACCATTGTGAAGAGGGGGATTATGACAGGGCGATAAACGACCTTACGAAAGCGATAAAACTCAGACCTGAATATGCGGATGCCTACTACTATAGAGGATATGCATACCGGAAGAAGGGTTATTATGTCAAGGCGCTCCAGGACTACACGAAGTCAATAGAACTTGACCCGTTTGTTTCTTACGCTATACTTGAACGTTCCATTAAAAGGATATACAAGTAGCCCTGCTCGCAATTATCTGAACCCGCAATTATTCGTCTTGACAAAAAAAATATGATTTAGTAAAATTAACGGCGATTCAACGTCGGGCCGGCGTAGTGTTCAACATAGGGAATGCAAAGATATGAGAGGCGTATCATTATGAAAAAACAGAAAATCAAAATTAGAAGTATTTACCCTGAATTATATGGCGGCGCATATCCTGTTAGGAGCGAGTCCGATGTCCCGTTTTTCGTCCATGCAGACGTTTCTGCCGGCGCAAAAGATACGGCGGGCTTGTCCGTATTTTTGAAATACCGCAAGAAGGGTGAGTCCGGTTGGCAAAAGGCAGGGATGTGTCCTGACGTCCGCGAGAACAGGTTTTATGGTTCGTTTAACCCCGGGGGCAACACAGGCAGATATGAATACACCGTAGAGGCCGTTCCGTCGAAATCAGACGACAAGCCGGCAACGTATAAAATTCTTGAAGTGATAATCGGTCCGCCGTATGAGCGTTATTCTGCCTGGTATGAGATGTTCCACCGCTCTATGGGAAAAACCCCCGGCAGGAGTGCAACATTCAGTGATATGAAAGGGCGTCTTCCCGAAATAAAAAGAATGGGTTTTGACGTCCTGTATCTTGTGCCTGTCCACCCGATCGGCAGAACCAACCGCAAGGGTCCGAACAATTCATTGACCGCCGGGCCGGACGACCCCGGTTGTCCGTGGTCAATAGGTAATGAGACGGGCGGGCACAAACACGTTCACCCTGACCTCGGCACGATTGATGATTTTAGGGATTTTGTGAAAGAGTGCAGGAAGTTCGAAATGGAAGTCGCGCTGGATTTGGCTCTTTCCTGTTCTCCCGACCACCCGTATGTCCGGGAACACCCCGACTGGTTTTTCCGCAATCCCGACGGCACGCTGAAACCCGCCGAAAACCCGCCGAAAAAGTACGAGGACACATGCCCGCTTAATTTTTATCCGGGTGAAAACGGCGCCGCAGGCGCCGCAGATGATGTAAGGGAAGAGATGTGGCAGGAGATGAAATCAATATTCGTTTTCTGGATTCAGCAGGGCGTCAGGATATTCCGCATTGACAATCCCCACACAAAGCCGACGGAATTCTGGCGGTGGCTGATAAACGGTATAAGGGACGAATACCCGGACACGGTTTTTCTCGCGGAGGCGTTTACATATTATGAGAAGATGGAGGAACTTGCCAGGATAGGGTTTTCGCAGTCATACACGTACTTCACATGGAGGAATACAAAGAATGAAATAATTGAATATTTTACAAAACTTACCACATCTCCCGTAAAGGACTTCATGAAAGGAAATCTTTTCACAAACACTCCGGATATATGTCCGCCGATAATCCAGACAGGCGGGAGTCCCGCTTTTAAAATGCGTATAGCGCTGGCATCCACGCTCTCCAGCGTTTATGGAATGTACAATGGTTACGAACTGTGTGAATCAGATGCCTTCCCCGGCACAGAGACATATAAAAATTCAGAAAAGTATCAATACAAGGTGTGGGACTGGGATAGGCCCGGGAACATAAAGGACTACATAGCCGCTCTCAACAAAATCCGCAGGGAAAACCCCGCCCTGCATTATTACGACAACCTTATATTTTATAATTCAACAAACGACAACGTAGTATTCTACGGAAAAATATCTCCCGACCCCGGCTCCGACGAGAAAAACAACGTGTTCGTTGCCGTAAACCTGAACCCCCATGAACTGCAACTAGCGCGTCTCACTCTGCCCCTGCATAAACTCTCAGTCGGTTCCGGCGATAATTTTGTACTTGAAGAACTCATAACGCAGAAAGAGTATGTGTGTAACGATTCCGAAATAAATGTCCGGCTTGACCCCCACAAGGAGCCGGCATATGTTTTCAGGGTAAGCAGTTGTGAGAAAAAGCCCGTAAAGGGCAGCCGTTCAGGCGCCTCCCCTCTGGCGAATGAACACGGCAGGGTGTTCTTTGAACTCAGGGAGAGGGCCAACAAAAAGGACGACTTCAGTGCCAGGAGAGAACTCTCTACACTGTATTTCAATGAGGTCGCTCCGAGGGTTTTTATAGGAGAGGCATACGAAGCGGATTACGCCGTCCAAATAAAC
>JAHJSO010000064.1 GCA_018830385.1 Elusimicrobiota bacterium
AGCGCAAAACAAGCCCGTGACAGGGTATTCCAGGCGATCCTGCCCATAAAGGGAAAAATCATAAATGTTGAAAAGGCCCGACTGACAAAGGTTTTAAGTAATGATGAAATCAGGACGCTGATAACCGCAATCGGAGCGGGTATAGGCCAGGAGGAATTTGATATTTCCAAGGTGAGATACCACAAGATAATAATCATGACCGATGCGGACGTTGACGGCTCACACATAAGGACGCTCCTGCTGACATTCTTTTACAGGCAGATGGAGGCGCTTATAAAAACGGGATATATTTACATAGCCCAGCCCCCGCTCTATAAAATCAAAAAAAATAAAAAAGAGATGTACCTGGACACCGAAGAACAACTTGAAAAATTCCTGCTGGAGGGAGCGACATCGCAGATAGCCCTCTCTCAATTAAACGGCAGCAAAAAGATATACCGTGATAAAGAAATCTATGCGGTTTCAAAGGACCTCATAGAACTGGACGGCCTGTTAAAACGGCTGAAGAAAAAAAATGTATTGTGGGACAACTACCTGGAATTCCGCAAAAAGGGTAAAATCCCGCTATACAGGGTTGAGACCGAAGAAGGGGTAAGTTTCATTAACAGCGACAAGGAATGGAAGGAATTTAAATCAAACTATATCGCCAAGAAAAAGGAAATGTCGGAAGAGGGACTGGGAAAAAATGTCAGGGACCTGTGGGAACTCGCCAGGGTGGACGCAATTGTCAAAAGATTAGAAGGCGTTGACTTTGATATTTCAAACTACGATATACCGCGGGAGAAACCATTATACAGAATAAAAACAAACGGAGGAGATGTATATGACCTGCCGAATTTTCTTGCAGTCATTGACACCATCAGGGAAATCGGCAAGAAAGAATCAACAATACAGAGATACAAGGGGTTAGGGGAAATGAACCCGGAGCAGTTGTGGGAAACGACGATGGACCCGGAGCGCCGCAAATTCCTGCAGGTCCGGCTTGAAGACGCCGTTTCAGCGGACAGGATATTTACAACACTTATGGGCGATAAGGTTGAGCCCCGCCGTCAATTTATTGAACAGAACGCCCTTGAAGTGAAGAACCTGGATATATAAAAAAATGTTAAATAATTATCCAACAGACACAACTTTAAATATTTCCAAAAAAGCCAAATTATTATCGTTTGATATATTAAAATTGTTTGCTAAAACAAGAGTTGATTATACCTGGTCATTTTCAGATTGTACCCGTAAGGATACTGCTTATATTACTCATGGCTATCATCGTTATCCAGCAAAGTTTATTCCTCAACTTGCAAGACGGCTAATAGAGGAATATACAAATGTTGGTAATATTGTAGTTGACCCGTTTATGGGTTCCGGGACAACAGTAGTTGAAGCAATAATGTCAGAACGAATTGGTATTGGTGTTGATATAAATCTTGTTGCATGGTTGATATCAAAAGCAAAAACAATTCCAATAAAACCCGATAAAGTAGCAGTAGAATTTGATTCTTTACTTGTAAATATTGAGAAGACAAAAAACGTTAAATTACCTCAAAATGAAAGAATTGATTATTGGTTTCCAAAGAGAACAAAAGAGAAATTAGCAGTTATTTTTTCAAATATAAATAAGATAAAAAATTGTGGAATTAAAATGTTTTTTTTATGTGGGTTTTCAAATATTCTTAAAAATTGTTCAATATGGCTTCAGAAAAGCAATAAACCAACAAGGGATTTTGATAAGGTACCGACAGAGCCGATAGAAGTTTTCAAAAAACAAATAAGGTCTATGATGAAAAAAAATGCCGAATTTTATGCTACAATACCAAATGGGTGCGGGGCTGTTGTAAAATGTCAGGATGCAAGAAAACTTCCTGTTGAGGATGAAAAAGCAAGTTTAGTAGTTACTTCGCCACCCTATGTAACATCTTATGAATATGCTGACTTACATCAATTGACAGCGTTATGGCTTGAATATACCGATAGTTTAACGGAATTTAGAAAAAAATTTATTGGGACGGCACATCATAATAAAAGAAATTTGGAAATTGATAGTGAGATAGGACGGACTTGTATAAAAAAATTAAAAGAAAAAGACAGTAAAAAAAGCGAAGAAGTGGCAATGTATTTTGGGGAAATGAGAGAATGTTTTATTGAGATGTACCGTGTATTAAGAGTTGGAGGTAAGGCGTGCATAGTTATTGGAGATACCTCATTTTGTGGTGTAGATGTTCCAAATGCAGAGGTCTTTGCGGAGCAAATGCAAAACATTGGTTTTGAAATTCATAAAATAATAAAAAGAGAAATTCCCTCAAAAAATTTACCTTCAACCCGCGACCCTAAAACAGGACAGTTTACTTCGTCAAGTAATCACAAAAAAATATTAGCATATCCGACTGAATACATAATTATAATGGAGAAAGTATGAAGAAGAAAAAAAGGGGACCACCCGTGATAACATTCAAAGAAGTAGAAGAAATTTATAAGGAAAAGAAATCATTGGCTGGTAAGAATGATTTTGGATTTGTTGCTAATATTTTTTCTGATATCCATGATAAATATATAAAAAGGGCTAAAAAGCAAGGCAAAGATGCTAATCAATCTTGGAATGCTTGGAGTGGAAAAAATTTCCAGAAGTTAATTTATTACATTGTTGAAGATTTTATAAAAGATGCAAAGAATGACATGGCCGCTGTTACAAATGACGATACTCTAAGAAGAGATAAACTTAGTCCTGAATTGGAGAAAGTAAGGAAAAATATTGAAATTCTTTATGCAAATTATTCTATCGTACCCGATGCTGATATAATTATTTATGATAAATTAAACTTTAAAGTTATTGCAGTGCTTTCTTGTAAAGCAAGTTTGAGGGAAAGGGTTGCACAGGCTGCGTATTGGAAAATAAAATTACAAAGTGGGAATATTACTAAAAATATAGTGTGTTATTTAGTTTCATCTGATAAAGATGATGATTTCAAAGATGTTGGTAAGGATATTAGTAGAAATAGAATAATAGTTGAGTTCGGCGAATTGGATGGAGCATATATTTTTAAAGAGATTCCAGAGAGCAAAAAAGTAAAACATTTTAATAAAATTTTTGATGATTTGGATTCAATTTTTGACAAATGGTTCAAGAAAAAATAAAAAATCAATTAATATTAGAATCCACTACTCTTTGGGATTTTCCAAGGCAAAATTATGGCGATAAGCCGCACGGAAACAATAAATTCAATGGAGTTACCCCTGCTTTTATTATTTGGAACTTATTACAGAGATACACAAAAGAAGGCGATTTGGTTGTTGACCCGATGTGCGGAAGTGGAACAACAATTGATGTAGCAAAAGAACTTGAAAGAAGGGCAGTTGGATATGATATCGCACCTTATAGAGAAGATATCATTAAAAATGATACCAGAAAAATTCCATTAAAAGATAATTCAGTGGATTTTGTTTTTATCGATTCACCATATTCGGATAATATAAAATACTCCAATGAACCCGCATGCATTGGTAAGATTTCTTGTGAAAAAGAAAAGTTCTTTGAAGAATTAGAAAAAGCTACAAAAGAAATATTTCGTGTTCTGAAATATGGAAAAGTTATGGCATGGCTTATTGGAGACCAGTGGAAAAAGAAAAAATTTACACCGGTTGGTTTTAAGTTATATCAGATGCTTTCTAAATATTTTGACACGATGGACATTGTTTGTATAACGAGAAAGAATCAAACATCAAATACGCCTCTCTGGCACAATTTAGCAAGAGAACACAATTTTTATTTGAGGGGTTTTAAGTATTTGTTCATTATGCGAAAACCGGAAAAACGGAAGAGACCAAGATAAATGGAAAATCTGAATAAAAGCAAAGAATGGAATTTTATGCGCAACGAGGTAATTTATAATAAGCCAAAGAGTACACCATATAAAGGAAAGGATTTGCTAAGGGGAGAATTGCTTTTTGGGTTGAGGGGTTTACTCATTGATTATGCAGGAGCAGACGATAAAAGAAAAAAAGAGTTTTTAAAAGATATTTGCAAAAAGACAAAGGAATTTTATTTAAACTTTTGAAAGAAACTAAAATGCCGAGAGATATACCTTAGAAAGGAACTTCACAAATGCCACGAGGACGACCGAGAAAAAAATCAGATAATACGGACGCACTTCGGCCCGACAAACACCTGACAGAGAAACCGCAGACAGACAAACCCCGGGCAGAAAATCAGTCCGCCGAGAACGGCCGCCAGCCAGACGCTCAGACCCCGCCCGCAGACAAGAAATCCGATGTCACGAAAATCCCCCCAGACGGCGTTCAACTTGCCCTGGGCGAGCGTATCTACCCCCGTAACATAGAAGACGAGATGAAAACGTCTTACATTGACTACGCAATGAGCGTTATCGTCGGCCGTGCCCTGCCTGACGTCAGGGACGGGCTCAAACCGGTACACCGCCGCATACTCTACACGATGAAAGAAATGGGATTGCGCCACAGCACCGCACATAAAAAGTCAGCCCGCGTGGTGGGCGAGTGTCTCGGGAAATTTCACCCGCACGGCGACGTTGCCGTATATGATTCAATGGTCAGGATGGCGCAGGATTTTTCCCTTCGTTATACGCTGGTTGACGGCCAGGGAAATTTCGGTTCAATTGACAACGACCCGCCGGCTGCCATGCGTTACACGGAGGTCCGCCTGCAGCAGATATCGGAAGAAATTTTAGGCGACATTGACAGAAACACGGTTGACTTCGGGCCGAACTACGACAACTCTCTTACGGAACCGCTGGTACTCCCTTCAAAACTCCCGAACCTGCTGGTAAACGGCTCTTCCGGGATTGCCGTCGGCATGGCTACAAACATCCCGGCTCACAACCTGAGTGAAGTCGTTGACGGCATTCTTGCGTATATGGAAACCCCGGACATTGATATCAAGGAACTTATGAAGATAATAAAAGGGCCTGATTTCCCGACGGCAGGCATTATATGCGGCAGGCAGGGAATAAAGGACTATTTTGAAACCGGCAGGGGGAGTTTTAAAATCAGGGCGAAGGCGGAAATAGAGGATATAAAGGGAGGCAGGCAGGCGATAATTGTAGGGGAACTCCCCTACCAGGTGAACAAGGCGCAGTTGCTTGAGACAATAGCGGGACTGGTAAGAGAGAAGAAACTGGAAGATATCTCGGACATCAGGGACGAGAGCGACAGGGACGGCATCCGGGTCGTTATAGAAGTAAAACGCGACGGCAACGCCAACATCGTGCTGAACCAGTTGTTTAAGCACACGCAACTTGAAACTTCATTCGGCGTGATCATGCTGGCCCTCGTGGGCGGACGGCCGCGTGTCCTTCCAATGAAGGACATGATGCAGTGTTACACTGATCACCGGAGGGAAATAGTTGTCCGCAGGACAAGGTTTGAACTTGAGAAGGCGGAGAACAGGGCGCACATCGTTGAGGGGTTAAGGATTGCGATTGAGAACCTGAATAAAATCATCAAAATAATAAAAGAGTCAAAGGACGTGGATGCGGCGCGCGCGGCGATTATGGACGAATTTGGTTTCACAAAAATACAGGCACAGTCCATACTTGACATGCGCCTGCACCAGCTGACGGGACTTGAAAGGAAAAAGATTGAAGACGAATACCTTGAACTTATCAAAACCATTGAGCGGCTTAAATCAGTGCTGGCGGACCCCAAAAAGGTAAAGGGCATTATCCAGCAGGAACTGAAGGAAGTGAAGGAAAAATACGGGGACGAGAGACGTACAAAGATACAGGCCCAAATGGTAGAGATGGACATAGAAGACCTCATCCAGGAAGAGGATGTGGCGGTTCTGCTTTCACATGCGGGATATGTCAAGAGAATACCAATTTCAACCTACAGGGCGCAGCACCGCGGCGGTAAAGGCGTAACGGGTATGACCACGAGGGAAGAGGATTTCATAGAGGACATGTTTGTCAGCAACACCCACGCCCACATGCTGTTCTTTACGAACAAGGGCAAGGTGTATTCCATGAGGGTATTTGAGATACCCGAGGGCTCAAGGATTTCAAAAGGCAAGGCGATTGTGAACCTTATGCAACTCTCGGCCGACGAAAAAATAACAGCGTCTATCCCGATAAAATCATTTGAAGAAGAGGGAAAATCATTCCTTCTGATGTGCACCCGGCAGGGGCTTGTAAAAAAGACGGAACTGGGAGATTATTCCGACATACGCAAGAGCGGAATAATAGGCATAAAACTGCATCCCGGCGATACGTTAATATCCGTAAAGCGCACGACGGCCAAGAGCGAGGTCATCATTGCGACCAGAGACGGCATATCAATACGGTTTAAGGAGACGGACATAAGAAGTATGGGCAGGGCGACGCAGGGGGTCCGGGGTATCCGCCTCGGTAAGGGCGATGAGGTGGTGGGTATGGAGGCGGTGACGTCGGAAGATATTTTACTGACCGCCTGTGAGAACGGTTACGGCAAGCGGACGGCGATTTCCAAATACCGCCTGCAGTCGCGGGGCGGCAAGGGAGTAATAAACATAAAGACGACCAACAGGAACGGTAAGGTAGTCGGAATAAAAAAGGCGAATCCGGGCGACGACCTTATGCTGATTACCTCCGGCGGGATTACTATACGGCAGCCGGTTAACGATATTTCGGTTATAGGAAGAAACGTCCAGGGTGTGCGGCTTGTCCGTCTTGGGGAAGAGGATAAACTCGCCGGTATAGCCCACATAATCGGAGAAGTGAACAACAATAATCATACCGGGTAGAGGGGTAACTAACCCCGTGGCGGTGTCCGTCCGGGCGTGTGGCCGGCCTCTTTCATGAAATTCAAAATAATTGAACATACGGCAGACATTGGCCTGCAGGTTTTTGGCGGAACGCTCGCCGGTCTTTTTGAAAACGCTGCAACGGGAATGCTCAGCATCATGCTGGACGGCGTCGACGGTGTCAGGCCGAAGAAAACATACCGCATAAAAACGGAAGGCGTTGATTACGAATCACTCTTGATAAATTTTCTGAACGAACTCGTTTACCGTTTCAGTGCGGACAAATTCCTGTTCATCCTGTTCAGGGTGAAGCGGATGGGAGAAAAGGCGGGAAAATATTTTATGTCGGCGGAGGCATCGGGAGAAAAAATAGACCCGGCAAAACACAAACTGAATTTTGAGATCAAGGCGGCGACTTACCACGACATAAAGATAAAACGGCGGAAAGATGGCTCATACACCACGAAAATAATATTTGACGTTTAGCGCACGAACGCAGTCCCATGTGCGTCACTTATAATGAAATTCATAGAAAAGCCATACAGGAAAAACAAACTCTACAAGGGGAAAGCCCTGGATTTTTTTGTTGATACCGTGCTGTTGCCCGACGGCAATAAGGCGAAAAGGGAGTTCACCCATCACCCGAACGCGGTGGCTGTCGTGCCGTTTGTTGACGAGAACAACATCGTGCTTGTCCGGCAATACAGGTATCCCGTCAGAAAAATCACCTACGAGATACCCGCAGGCAAACTTGACCGTAAAGAGGGGCTTACTGATTGCGTCCGCAGGGAACTCGCAGAAGAGACGGGGTTTGCTGCAGGGAGCGTCAAAAGGTTCATATCATACTGGCCCACGCCGGCATTTTCAACGGAGGTAGTCCACATTTATATCGCCCGCGACCTGACCCCGGTTGAAACAAAACCGGACAAGGACGAGTTTATCGACAGGATAATAATACCTTTTGATACGGCGGTTGAGTGGGTCAGGAGCGGAAAGATAATGGATTCCAAAACGATAATTTCTCTTCTTTACATAAAATTGACGGGAGTCATCTCGCCTTTTTCTCAATGCCTGCCTCAACTATCATTTCAAAAGGGGCGCTGTTGCCCTTGTTCGCCCACTCGTCTTCGGCAGCAACGCGGATAAAAATGTTCCCGCGCGGCAACGACTGCGGATTCAGCGTGAAGGTATATGGAGGGTTATACAAGTACCTCCCTATTTTCCTGTATGTTGTTGTCACCGTTGCAACCTCAAGCCATGCCCTGTCTATCTGGTAGCCCTGCACCGACGAATCAATAACCTTTGTGCCGGCGCCGGGTTTCCCCTCGCGGACAGAGTTTATAAAAACCCTTATTTCCCGGGTTGTTTCCTCAGGAATGAGTTTTATGGCGATAGCCGGCTCAAATACGGATATCGGCGTTTTCAGGGAGTTGTCCGGGTTTATCGGCGGAGCGCCCTGAATTTCGTCATTGAGCCATGTGTTCACTTCCACGCCCTTTGCCCCCCAGCCGCCGCACAGTATCGGCGCAGAATCCCTTGATATAAAATAACTTGCCGGCGACCACACGGAGATAAAATTCGGGCCTTCAAAGTTTATCATGTCCATGGGGACCTCGGCCCAGAACCACCGGGCTTCACCGACGCCCTCAAGGGCGTTTTCCATGTCCCCTTCCAGCGGAATGTCTTCCGTGGAAACAAGGTGAAACCTCTGTACGGATTTCCATGCAGGGGTTGATGATATTGCGATGTATATGTTGCCGGGTATCGGTTCCTTTTCCCATGAGGGTTTGCCCGACGCCTGTTGCGTCTTCGCCCTGCCTAATTTTACGCCGACGAAAGAGCTGCGGAAGTTTCGTGGCGGAGCGGGGGGCAGTTTCTCTATCCAGCAGAGATTGTAGCCGACATACCAGTTGCCGTCCCACCCCGCGTTGCCGAATATAGGGTAGTCGTTTATGTTCGGCAGGGCGCAAAGATAAACCGGCGGAGGGATTAAACCGGAGTCGCCCGGGATTTCCTGAACCCTCCACTGAGGGGCAGTTTCGGCACCCTCCTGAGCCGCTA
>JAHJSO010000065.1 GCA_018830385.1 Elusimicrobiota bacterium
TATCCTATTCAAAAATCTTTTCCAGAATGTTTTCAAACTTTCTGACTATAATCTCTGTTGCTTTTTCAATATCCTCGGAAACAACCCATATCCAGTGGATATATAAATAACCATTTTCTTTGTCAACATCAATTGTAAATGTGCCGGGCGTAAGTGTGATTGAATTTGCAAGATAGGTAAGTGCCGCATCGCTTTTGAGTCGGGTTTTTACTTTAACAATTCCCGGTTTTATCGGCAGCCCCGGATGAATGACCCTGTAAGCCACATCCATGTTCGCTTTTATCATTTCCCATATAAGAACCAAAACATAATAGACCAGCCACAGATACCTGACCGGCTGTTTAAACTTCCACGGGTTCTGCGCAAAAAGGTCGCCGACCGCCCATGCGACAAACAAACTGACCAGCAGTCCAATTGAGATGTGCTGCCAGTCAACCGCCCAGGTTAAACCCAGCCATACGACAAACGATAGGATAAAAGAAACAATTCTACTTTTCATTTAATATTTTCAAACACAGCCTTGCTATATCCAACTCCATTTTTTAGAACTTCAACTGCCGGGTCAAGAAAAACCGACCTTAACTGTGGTAGCAAAAGTAGTCCCAGTGCTATACAAATGCAGGATAGAACAATCATTGAAACGCACATCAGCACTGGCGACTCCTTAATGTTTTCCCACCTGACAGGCAATTTGCCAAAGAATACCAATTTCTGCAATTTCAAATAGTATGCCAGTGTGACTATACTTACTAAAATCGCAACAAAAGCGCCTGCCCAGTGTTTTGACTCAACAGCAGCAAAAATAATAACTAATTTGCTCCAGAAACCGCCAAGAGGAGGCACGCCTGCAATTGACATAGAGCCAATCAACGAAGTATTAGCGGTGACAGGCATCTTTTCTCTTAATCCACCTAATTGGTCTAAATCGCGGACATTGTCTGTTGCATAGACAACTGAGCCGGCGTTCAAAAACATTAGTGCTTTTGCAACTGCATGATTGATTAAATGAAACAGCCCCGCAAATATCCCTAACGGTGTTCCCAACCCAAATGCAAAGACGATATATCCCACCTGGCTGATAGTTGAATATGCAAGAAGTCGTTTAAGGTCTTTCTGATAAATAGCAAGTAATGCACCGAGGACCATAGAAATAAGCCCGAGGACAAGTAAGACCCTGCCCCCCCCAGCGACTCCTAAAACATTGTAGAATATACGCACAAGTGCATAGATACCAAGTGACTTTATTAACACGCCCGACAACATTGCCGAAATCGGTGCCGGTGCAGAGGGATGAGCATCCGGCAGCCAGGAGTGAAAAGGTACAATCGCTGATTTCAATCCAAAACCAAGCAAGAACAGAATAAAAACAAAGTTTATCAAATTGGCGTTTGGTTTAGCGACAAGCGTTCGGGAAATATCTGCCATATTCAGTGTGGACGTGTAAGAATACAACAAGCCGATACCTACTAAAATAAACAGGGAAGCGACACTGCTCATAACAGCGTATTTAAAAGACGCCTCCAGTTCTTCTCCCTCGGTACCAAATGCAACAAGCGCATAAGATGAAATTGCACCAATCTCAAGCCAGACAAAAAGATTAAACATATCGCCGGTAATCACAGCCCCGTTCATTCCCGTCAACATCAAAAGAAAAAGTGTGTAGTATTTCCATTTATCCGTATATTTTTCCATATATGAAATGGAAAAAATTGTAGACATTAAAGCAACAACATTTACAGTAACAAGCATAAGGACAGTCAAACCATCAACAACAAATACAATACCAAATGGTGGTATCCATCCACCCATCTTATAGACCAGAACTTCTTTTAGCCCGATGAATGAAAATGACAAAAGGACAAGTATAGCGGGGACTAAACTTCCAAGAAAATCACTTATTTTGCTGGATGTTTTTCCAAGTAGAGAACTTAAAAACGCCCCGGCAAGCGGCACCGCAACAAAAAGTGGCAGAATACTACAACTTTCTTTAGCGCAGAACATTTATTTATCCTTTAAGTCGGGTTATTTCCCTTATATCATAAGTTTTATATTTCTCGTATATTTTCAATGCAATGGCAACTATCAGACAGGTCACTGCAAGACCAATTACAATCGCGGTAAGTATAAGCGCCTGCGGAATCGGGTCAACCATCCGGGCGGGCGTCTCGTCCAGAGACGAAAATATCGGTACTATTCCCCCGTGCTTGTAGCCAATCAGTGTAAAAAACAAATTCACGGAATATTCCATTATGCACAGTCCGATAATAATTTTAATAAGATTTCTTTTGATCATAATTGCGTATAACCCGACACAAAAAAGTATAAGACAAAGAATATATTCTGTCATTTTTTCTCACCGTCGCCAGCGGCGTCCCCATTCATTTTCAAAAATGTTAGTGCAACAAAAATCGCAAAAAGACCTGCTCCAACTTTCAGACATATCGCAATATTACACAGCGGGATTATCCCGGCGCTGAAAAGTGCAAATGGTCTGCCTATGTACTCAACAAGTGTCTCTGTAGTGTCCACCCGACGAAAGAAATTGTAAAAGAAATAACCGGTAGTAAGTCCCATAAAAGCAATCAATAAAAACATAATTGCCCCCAGCCCTTCCAGAATTCCAGCGGCTTTCTCAGACATTTTTTTAATCGCTGTTTCTCTGCCAAAGGCAAGCATTAAATGTACAAAAGAAAGAGCGACTATCACTCCACCGGCAAAACCACCACCCGGGGTCAGGTGACCATGCAGAACAATATAAATACCAAAAAGCAAAATCAAGCCGACTGTATATCTTGTGATTGTCTTTACAATAAGTGTCATTCCATGCTCGGGTCTTTTAACCATTTTTTTTCTTTATTCCTTGCTCTTGCGACCTATTTTCCTTACAACCGCCAGAACCCCTATCACTGCTGTAAAAAGAACTGTCGCCTCACCCAGGGTATCCAGTGCACGATAGTCCAGGATAATACTCGTTACTACATTCGCTGCCCCTGTCTCCTTCAGGGATTGCATAAGATACCTGCCCGCAACACCAATGATGGGGCTTCCAAACCTTGGAATCTCAAGAAGGGATTTATATGCAAAAATCAAAAAAATTCCCAGGCAGATAACCACTGCTGAAGTTCCGATAAACCTTCTTTCCCGAACAGCGGATGCGCCATTTTTTATTCCAACCGCCCTGATTAAAATTATCAAAGACAAAATCTCAACAACAAGTTGGACAATCGCTAAATCAGGCGCCTGTAAAAACAAAAAGGCGATTGACAGCCCCAGTCCGACCGCACCCACTGACACAACTGCACCGAGGAGGTCAACTGACTCAACTGCAATTACAGCAGCAATTATCATAAAAACAATTAAAATTTGAATTTGTAACATAAATTACCCTAAATTAAACCCGTGCCCCAAAGTTTTCTGCTGTTCATCTTGCAATTACAAACAACAGAATTACAACCCCCACAATACACCATGTTATATAAGTGTGCAGATTACCTGTGTGAAGAAAAGATAAAATTCCTGCAAAGAACAGAACAATGTTTTTTCCCCAGTTATAGATATCAAACGTTTTTCTTTCGGCAAGATAATACATAACCTTAAAAAATGGAATATCCCTTATTGTCTGATAAAAATCAACCCCGGTCACGCGGACATCCTCAGGAAGTGATTCTCCACCGATAAAAACGCTTTCTTTTCTAATTTTTGAACCCGCTATCCGTCCAATCAGATATATAACAAAACCAAGGACAATTCCTATAACCATAAGTGTCGTGGCAATGCCCGGCTGCCACACCCCTGAAAATTGCACACCCGGGACTGCCGGTAAAATAAAATATTTAAGCGGGAATTGAAATGCAAACACACCAAAAACCACACAGAGGACTGCCAAAATAATTTGTGGAACCCATTTTGTCCAATGGGTTTCCCCGGATACAGCCCCGCCGGCACCTGCGGTCCCGGGAGTGCCCCGCTTTCCTCCCTGCCCCAGGAAAACGGCATGCATCACCTTCATAAAACTTGCCAGGGTGAGTGCGGAACCAAACATTGCAGCAGCAAGAAATATTACCTGCAAAACACCGCCCGACGGAAACCCTGCAATTATCCCCTGATAAATCATCCATTTGGAAACAAAACCATTGAAAGGCGGCACACCTGAAATTGAAAGTGATGCAATAAGTGCCGCTACAAATGTCAAAGGCATTAATTTCGCAAGCCCTCCTAACTTATCCAGGTCGGAAGTGCCCGTTTTATCTTCAACCGAACCGCCACACAGGAACAGGCAGGACTTATAAATTGCATGATTGAGCATGTGGAATAAACCTCCCGCTATGCCAACGGGAACACCTGTGCCTATTCCCAAAACCATATAGCCAACCTGTGAAACCGCATGGTAGGAGAGGAGTTTTTTCAAATCGTGCTGGACCATCGCCATAAAAACAGCGGCAACAATGGTAATTGCGCCGACTAACATCAATAAAATCATCATTGACTGGTTCAGTTTGAATACATTAAGACACAAGCGTGCCAATAAATAAATGCCGAGGAGTTTATCCAGAGAAGCTGGCAGAAACGCCGTCACGGGCACGCGGGTAACTTCAGCCATGTCGGGTATCCACGTATGAAAGGGCATCGCCCCCGCCTTTGCGAAAGAGGCAACCGCCAGGCACAGGAAAGCAACAATTGCAAGCCGGCCGCCCGGCTGCCATAAACCTAACGGAACGTTAATTTGGGTTATCCGGAACGCCTTGATTGAATTCAGGGTAAGCCCCGCGCCCGAACCTTCAACTGAAATGAACCACAATATTGCAATGCCAATCAACATAACTGCGTCCGAACCGCCTACTATTATGAAGGTTTTCTTGGCGGCGGTGGTGGCTTTCTCCCCTGAAAGCCCTATCAAAAGGTATAAAGTTAGACCGAGAAAACCCCAGAAAACTACGAGTAAAACAATGTTGTTGCTCACTACTGCGGCAAGCGAGGCGGACAATGTTATCAGTATATACCCGAAATACCTGGATTCAAAATTATCCCTGAATGAATACAGTACAGTCAAAAGGCCGAACAGACCGATGGCAGGGACAATAAACCTGTTGACCGCGTCAATCAAAAAGATGTCGTTTGAAACGTTCTGCCCGCCGATGAAAATAAGGCAGGACAAATAAAAGGTTACAGCGGTCGCCGCAATGGAAATTATTTTTGCAAACAAACTCCCCTGTCCTTTTTGCTGCTGCTCCTGTCCTTTTTGCCGGGGATGGAGGAGCAATGTAATTCCTACTATAAAAGGTACTAATATCAGGAGATATAACTGGTCTATCATTTTTTAATATCCTTTTGTCTTTTCTGCAGACCGCCGTATGCTATCCGTTTTTTCCTGTGAAATTTTTATTAAATCATCGCCGGTTAAAATTCTTTTGTTTGTTTTTGTGTCAATTACAGCGCACCTTTCAGTGCAACAGTAACACGGGTCAACCGCGGCAAGCGTTATTGCTGCGTCGGAGATTGTCCCCCTAATAGCCGCCACTTCGTTTGA
>JAHJSO010000066.1 GCA_018830385.1 Elusimicrobiota bacterium
AAAGGGCGCTCATAAGCGTCAGCAACAAAAAGGGGCTGGTTGAATTTGCAAAGGGCCTGGCGGGGTCAGGTTTTGAAATTGTTTCAACGGGCGGCACAGCCAGGCATCTTATTGAGAACGGCATAAGCGCTCTTGAAGTGTCGTCGGTCACGGGTTTCCCTGAAATCCTCGGCGGCAGGGTAAAAACCCTGCACCCGAAAGTTTTCGGCGGTATCCTCGCCAGAACGGGCGAACAACCGGATATGGAGCATATCCGTCAACATGACATTTCACCCGTAACGCTTGTTGCCGTGAACCTTTATCCTTTTGACGAGATTTTAGAAAAGTATCTGTCCGCAGACGGGCGGGCGGCTTCCGGCGCCGTACGGGAACCTGATACCGTACCGGAAGAGGTAATTGAAAACATAGACATAGGCGGGGTAGCCCTGCTTCGTGCCGCCGCGAAAAATTTCAAATACGTTACCGTTGTCTGCGACCCTTCGGATTATGACGACGTACTTGAGTCGCTCAACCTGTCCCGACAAAACCGGAGCAGTGACGCTCTGGATTACAGAAAGTCACTCTCGGCAAAGGCATTCAGGTACACGGCATGGTATGACTCTTTAATCGCAGAATATTTCACGCGAGAAACGCAGGGGACGCAGGAAAAATTTCCCGAAAAATATCCTCTCTATCTTCAGAAAATTTCAGAACTCCGGTACGGCGAAAACCCGCACCAGAAAGCGGCGATATACGTAACGCCCGGGACGGAACGGATATGCAGTCCCGTAACGCTCGCGAAACAACTGCATGGCAGGGAGTTATCTTACAACAACTATCTGGACCTTGACGCCGCCTGGGGGTGCGTTTCCGATTTTGACGAAACACAGATGGCCTGCGCAATCATCAAGCACACAAACCCGTGCGGCGTAGCATCCGCGCCAGCGACCGGCGCGCCGTCCGGAACCGCGTCGCAGAGCCGCTCCGGCCAGACCAAACTTTCTGATGTTTACAAAATGGCGCTTACCTGCGACCCTGTGAGCGCGTTCGGCGGCATCATCGCTTTCAATAAAGAGGTTGACGAGCAAACGGCAGTTGAGGTAGTTAAGTTATTCAGCGAGTGCATCATCGCTCCCTCTTATACCGACGCTGCGCTCCTGGTGTTTAAATCAAAAAAGGACCTGAGAATCATGGGTTTCCAAAAAACTGCTTCCGCCGACAGCCCGGCTTCAGCCCTATCCTCAGCCCTCTGCTCATCCCACCGCGGCGCATCTTCAATCATGGAACTCCGCTCAATTTCAGGCGGCGTTCTGATTCAGCAAAAAGACACACTCACCGGGCTGGCAGGGAACGAGGCAGGTGATGTGCCGGAACGGACGGTAACAAAACGCAAACCAACCACCGCCGAACTTGAATCGTTGAAATTCGCCTGGCTCGTCTGCAAGAACGCAAAATCAAACGCAATTATTCTTGTCAGGGGGAAACAGACAACCGGCATAGGCGCGGGCCAGATGTCACGGATTGATTCACTGAAAATAGCATCCATAAAAATGAAAAAAAATGAAAATGACCTTCCCCCGGAAGTTAAATCCAGTCCGCTCGTCCTTGCGTCGGACGCATTCTTCCCGTTCAGGGACGTGATTGACGGGGCGCATGACTGCGGTGTAACGGCCATCGTCCAACCGGGCGGGTCGGTCAAAGACGCTGAATCAATATCAGCATGTAATGAACACGGCATCGCAATGATATTTACGGGCGTTAGGCATTTCAGACATTGATTACACCGGAAAGGCAGGGACTATGCAGGGAACAGGTTCAGGCACAAAATTCAACCAGTTAAAAAGATTGTTCAAAAAACTCAGGGGGCCTGACGGGTGCCTGTGGGACAGGTCGCAGAACCACAAAACGCTTATCCCATACCTGCGGGAAGAAACCGAAGAGTTCATATCCGCCGTTCGCGAGAACAACCTGCACCATATGAAGGAAGAACTGGGCGACATACTCCTTCAGGTGATGTTCCACTCCCAGATTGCCGGCGAATCAAAAGTATTTGACATAGAGGACGTGATTTCAACTCTCATAAAAAAACTTAGGAGGAGACACCCGCACGTGTTCGGCAACGTCCGGGTGAAATCCGCCGGCGAGGCGATAGCCAACTGGAAGAAAATAAAAAAAGAGGATAAAAGAGGCACACCAAATGATTGATCTCCATACGCACACGCTTTTTTCAGACGGTGAACTTCTGCCCAGCGAATTGGTTTATAGGGCGAAGGTGAACGGCTACTCTGCAATATGCCTTGCAGACCACGCAGATATCTCAATAATGGACTTT
>JAHJSO010000067.1 GCA_018830385.1 Elusimicrobiota bacterium
CGGCTCCAGGAAAGGGAGTCATACCTGCAGGAACGCATCCAGAGTCAGAAATCCTCCCTTGAAAAGTGGGAACAACGGAGACAGGAAAAACTCAGGAAAGAAAAACCCTGATAACAAATTTTTAACCTCGCCTCTTGACAAATTTTAATAGTTATGCTATAATTAGCAGTCAGATGGTTTAACTGCTAAAAATAAATTCCACAAAAACAAAGGAGGTGTTTTCTATGAAGTTCAAACCACTCGGAGACAGGGCGCTTGTAAAGCCCGATGAGCAAAAAGAGGTGAAAAAGGGAGGTATTATCATTCCCGAAACGGTAAAGGAAAAACCGCAGGAAGGAGAAGTAATCGCGGTAGGACCGGGCAAGCTTGACGAAAACGGCAAGAAGATTCCCATGGACGTAAAGGCCGGCGATAAGATACTTTACGGAAAGTATTCCGGCACGGAAATGAAGATAGACGACGTAGAGTATCTCATAATGCACCAGGACGACATACTGGGCATAATTGAAGAAAAAAAATAAATTTCAGGAGGAGAATAAAAATGGCAAAACAACTTGTGTATGCTGACGACGCCGTCAGGGCAATAAGGGCGGGGGTTGACAAACTCGCAAATGCAGTGAAGGTTACACTCGGACCCCGCGGCAGATACGTGGTACTTGAGAAAAAATTCGGTTCGCCGACAATCACGAACGACGGCGTAACCATAGCAAAAGACATTGAACTGGAAGACCCGAATGAAAACATCGGGGCGCAGTTGGTTCGTGAAGTCGCATCAAAAACAAATGACGTGGCAGGTGACGGCACAACGACTGCCTGCGTTCTCGCCCAGGGGTTCATAACCGAGGGGTTCCGCAATATCGCAGCAGGGGCAAACCCCATTCACATAAAAAACGGGATAGACAAGGCGGTAAAAGCGGTAGTTGATGAACTCAAAAAAACTGCAAAACAGGTAAAGACAAAAGACGAGACAGCCCAGATTGCAACGATTGCCGCAAACGACAAGGAGATCGGCAATTTAATCGCATCCGCGATGGAAAAGGTCGGCAAAGACGGCGTGATTACCGTTGAAGAGGGGAAATCCGCTGAAACGACCCTGGACGTCGTTGAAGGTATGCAGTTTGACCGCGGGCATAGCTCTCCTTATTTTATAACCGATGCGGAAAGAATGGAAACCGTCCTTGATGACCCTCTGATTATCATCACGGATAAGAAGGTCTCTGCAATGAACGAGCTCCTGCCTCTTCTTGAACAGATTGCACAGGGAGGGAAATCCTTCCTGCTGATTTCCGAAGAAGTGGAAGGGGAAGCACTTGCAACCCTTGTCGTCAACAAACTCAGGGGAACGCTCAAATGCTGCGCAGTTAAGGCGCCCGGTTTCGGAGACAGGCGCAAGGAAATGCTCCAGGACATAGCCGTTTTAACGGGCGGACAGGTTATATCAGAGGAAGCGGGCATGAAACTTGACAAAGCGACAATTGATATGTGCGGCAAGGCAAAGAGGGTAGTCATTGACAAAGAAAACACAACAATTGTAGGCGGTCAGGGAAATAAAAAGGACATTGAAAAAAGAATCGGACAAATTCGTAAACAGAAAGAGGAAACAAAATCCGATTACGACAAGGAAAAACTGGAGGAACGGCTCGCCAAACTCGTCGGCGGAGTCGCCGTAATAAACGTGGGCGGCGCAACGGAAACCGCAATGAAAGCAAAAAAATTCAAGGTTGAAGATGCAAGGCACGCAACACGCGCCGGCGTTGAAGAGGGAATCGTCCCCGGCGGCGGAGTTGCACTGCTGCGGGCAATCAGCGTACTTGCAAAAATAAAAGGAGAAGACAGCGACGAGCAAACGGGCATAAACATTGTAAAAAAGGCACTTGAACAACCCATCAGGCAGATATCGGAAAATGCCGGTTTTGAGGGTTCAATCGTTATTGAAAAGATACTGGCGTCCAGTGATCCGAATTTCGGGTTGAATGCCGAAACGGGCGAATACACCGACCTTATTAAGGCGGGTGTAGTTGACCCTGTGAAGGTCACCCGTACCGCCCTTGAAAATGCTGCCTCAATATCGGGTTATCTTCTGACTACCGAAGTGCTAATATCCGAAATACCCGAGAAGAAAGGTCAACCCGGTATGCCTCAGATGCCTCCTGAATATTAAAAATAATACCGGCGGAATATCAACGAGAAAAACATTAAAGCCCCTGCAATAACGGGGGCTTTTTGTTTACCAGGCAGCCACATCCGGCTCTACCGTGTATTCACCCCCGCCCGAGCGCTCCCGCCTTGAAAACCGTCTAAAAATTTGCTACACTCATACGACGGAAGGAGGCATTGACATGTTTTACCTTAAAATGAGAATGTACCTGCTGCTGGCGGCCATGTTTGCAGTCGTTTACGCCGCAGTATCAATGATTTCCTACAACATGGGGGTTCAGAATTTTTATTTTTACGCCGCCATCGCCGGCTTCTTTATGCTGTTGCAATACCTCATCGGGCCGAAAATCGTTGAATGGTCAATGAGGGTAAAATATGTGGATGCGACGGAACAACCAAAACTCCACCGGATAATAGAGGAACTCTCGCAGAAAGCGGGCATACCGAAACCGAAAATCGGCATTGCACAGATACAGATACCGAACGCATTCGCCTTCGGCAGGGGAATATCAGACGGCAGGATTTGTGTAACGCAGGGCATAATGCAACTACTTGACGAGAACGAACTCAGGGCTGTGCTCGGACATGAAATCTCCCACCTGAAAAACCGCGACGTCCTCACGATTACGCTCCTGTCCGTCATCCCGATGATTATGTACAGGATTGCATGGCATTTTTTGTTCTTCGGGAGGTACGGCAGAAGAAAGGACAGCAGGGGGCAAAACACCGTCTTAATCGGGCTTGCCGCATTTGTGTTTTACTTTATTACGAACCTGCTGGTACTTTATGCTTCCCGGATAAGGGAGTATTTTGCAGACAGGGGCTCCGTCTCGCTTGGCAACAGACCCGAATGGCTTGCATCGGCCCTGTATAAACTTGTATATGGCTCTGCCAGGATTGATAAGGAAGCGCTTAAAGAAGCCGAGGGTCTCAAAGCATTTTTTGTAAACGACCCGTCAAGGGCGCTAAATGAAATCAAGGAACTCTCCCATCTGGATTTAGACAGGAGCGGCACGATTGACGCCGCCGAACTCTCAACACTACAAAACAAAAAATTAAGTTTAGGATTCACCGACCATTTAATGGAAATCCTCAGCACCCACCCGAATATGCTCAAAAGAATAAAACAACTCTCAAGTTTCAAAGAATAAATCTGAAGTGTTTCAAAAAGGAGTGTTTATGACAAATACATTTATTGTTTTGATTGAAAAAGATGCATATGGTTTATTAGTATAATCTTTTTATATGCTCTCTAATACAAAATCTTTTCTTCGTAATCCAATTAAAAGAAAAAGTAAGTTTTATGTCTATATCCTTGAATGCAAAGACGGAACATATTACACAGGATATACAAATAATTTAGAAAAGAGAATTGAATTGCACAATAAGGGATATGGGGCAAAATATCTTCGGGGGAAATTGCCTGTAGAATTGGTTTATTATAAAGAGTACAAAACGAGAAAATCTGCGATGCATGAA
>JAHJSO010000068.1 GCA_018830385.1 Elusimicrobiota bacterium
CCTTTCCGGCGAACTTTCTCGCCCACCCGTCGGCAGAAATGACGTCGTCCGGCGACGGGTCTTTTACGACGATGTGTTTTTCCATCGTCTCTTCAATGATTGCGGGTATGCCCGAAAACCTTATTCTTCCCTGTAAGAATGCCTGCACCGCCACCTCGTTTGAGGCGTTCAGGACGGCAGGCATCGTATTGCCTTCCTTTCCGGCGGAAATGGCAAGCGAGAGACACCTGAACTTTCTGAAATCAGGGGAAAAAAACTCCAGTCGTTTTATTTTGTCTAATTTAAGGGACTTAATCCCGGTAGGGTAGCGTTCGGGGTAAGTGAGCGCATACTGGATTGACAGTTTCATATCCGGAACCGACATCAGCCCGAGAACCGCGCCGTCTGAAAATTCAACCATTGAATGGACGATTGACTGCGGGTGGATAAGCACGTCTATCCTGTTAAAAGGTATGTCAAACAGGTGGCGGGCTTCTATCACCTCAAGGCCCTTGTTCATAAGCGTGGATGAGTCAACGGTTATTTTTTTCCCCATCTTCCAGTTAGGGTGGTCAAGCGCCTGCCTGACAGTGATTTTATCAAAATTAATGTTTTTCCTGTAGAACGGGCCGCCTGAGCCGGTTAATATCAGCCGCTTTATGTTTTCCTTTTTCTCGCCGGAGATGCACTGGAATATTGCTGAGTGTTCGCTGTCAACGGGAAGTATCCCGGAAACGCGCCCGGCCGGGCGCCGCCGTCCCGGGGACAACATCTTTCTCACGATACCCCCGGCGATAACCATTGACTCCTTGTTCGCCAGGGCTACCCGCCTGCCGGATTTAACGGCCGCCAACAATGGGTATATCCCTACGGCGCCGACGACCGCTATCAGGACGACGTCCGCGGGCACCATCCCTGCAAGTGCAGACAGTCCGTCGTTACCAGAAAATACCTCCAGCCCCCTGCGGCTGAACAGGCGGGCGTCTTCCGGTTTGCCGACGCACACTGCCAGAGGCGAAAACTCCCGGACCTGCCTTTTCAGCAGTCCCATGTTTGAATACGCCGAAAGGCCGACGACCCTGAACCTGTCTTTCATCCGACGGGCGACGTCAAGCGCCTTTATGCCTATTGAGCCTGTTGAACCGAGTATAACAACGTTCATACTGTGACACCCAGACATTATCTGTGGAAAATGAGCAAATAATAATATAAAATCGGAGCGGTGAAAAGGAATGAGTCAAATCTGTCAAGAATGCCGCCATGTCCCGGCAGGAGCACATCCGAGTCCTTCACGCCTGCATCTCTTTTTATCAGGGACTCCGAAAGGTCGGAAAAATATGCAACGACGATTATCACAAAACTCAGGACAGCGGATTCAACCGTTTTGATTTCTCCTAATTTAAGCAGGTGCTTGAGGAGTATCCCTGAAATTACACCCACAAGGACGCCTCCGATCGCTCCTTCAACCGACTTCTTCGGGCTTATCTTCTCCGACAGTCGCCTCCTGCCGAACCTTATCCCGGTTACATAGGCGGCAGTATCCGCCACCCATAGCAAAAGGAAAAGAAAAAATGTGTATTCAGCGCCGTAGGGCTTTATGTCCCTCATAAGGAGCAAATGCCCGAAACACCACGAAATCAGGAAAACACCCGCGAACGTGGTTGATATCCTGCCCACAGCCCCTTCTTCCAATTTTCGTTTAAACGTACTTGCGAGTATCTCGTAAATAAAAAGCGCAAACAGGAACAGCGTCAGGACGACCGCAGTAACCACGTTCCCAGCAGGAGCAAGGACGCCTGTCCCGCTGAAATAAACGGAAAACAGCAACGCCACTGCGGCGACATAACCCGGGACAACCCTCGGCCCGTATCCCCCTTTCACGAGTAAGAAGAAATACTCCTGGAGAGAAAAGCAAACGACCAGCAGGACAAGAATAAAATACGGAATATTACCGAAATAAATTGACAGGAGTATTACCGGTATGCCTATTATGGCCGTCAATAACCTTGGCAAAATCATTGTATTGACCCAAATCTCCTTTCTCTTGTCTGGTAGTCCTTTATCGCCCTGTAAAATTCATTCCTGTTAAAATCAGGCCACAACACGGGCGTAAAATAAAGTTCTGCGTATGCAATCTGCCAGAGCAGAAAATTTGAAACCCTCCGCTCGCCCGATGTGCGGATAAGCAAATCAGGGTCAGGCAAATTACCCGTCCAGAGGAACCGGCGGAATGCCGACTCGTCAATAATGCCCTGTGTCTTTTTTGTTCTCTCTAAACTCGCTATCATGTTCACCGCATGCAGAATCTCCTGCCTGCCGCCGTAATTCAGGCACAAGTTCAGCACAAGGCCGCGGCAATCTTCCGTATATTCACATACCTGCCTGACCTCCTGACGGACTTTCGCCGGCAGGGCGGATATGTCCCCGCTTACCACAAATCTTATGCCCTTGCTTTTCATCTCTTCCTTCTCTTTTTTCAAATACCGTGAGAGAAGCCCCATCAGGGCGCCTATCTCGCCGGCAGGCCTTGTCCAGTTTTCAGTTGAAAAGGCAAACAATGACAGGACCTTAATTTCCAGTTCCCTTGCGGTTTCAATGGCTGTCCTGACCGACTTAATGCCTGCCCTGTGGCCGTAAATCCTCGGCAACCCTTTCTTCTTCGCCCACCTGCCGTTACCGTCCATAATAATGGCAACGTGCACCGGCAACTTTGACTTATCAATGTGTATGTCTGTCATCAGTGCAACCTCATGGCGTCCATTCGCACATCCCTGTGTTAAATATTGCACCCGGTTCTAGTCCTCAAGGATTCCCTTTTCCTTATTCGCCAGGATACTATCAACCTGTTTAATATAGTCGTCCGTAACCTTCTGCAATTGGGCTTCAAATTTAAATCTTTCGTCTTCGGCTATCTTTTTATCCCGCTCAAGTTTTTTTATCTCTTCATGGCATAGCCGACGGTCATTCCTTATGGACACACGGAACTCCTCTGCAATCCTCTTCGCCACCTTCACGAGTTCCTGCCTGCGTTCACCTGTAAGCGGCGGGATTTTCAGCCATATGACCTTACCGTCGCTCATTGGCGTTAATCCGATGGACGACTTGTTTATTGCCTTCTCAATGGAAGATATTATTGTGGGGTCCCACGGTTTTATTTCAATCGTTTTGGAATCGGGGATGGCAACACCGGCCACCTGGTTTATGGGCATAACGGAATTATAACATTCAACCTTAATGCCTTCCAGGAGGGACGGGCTCGCTCTGCCTGTCCTCAACGACACGAGACTGTGTTTTAACTTCTCAATGGATTTTTTCATAAGGTCTTCTGCGGTTGATAATACCTGTTGTCCTGCTGACATGGTCTCCCTCCTTAATGACCGGCAGACGCTGACACCCGGTTGACTATCAGCGTGCCTGTTTTTTTGCCCCTTATGGCTTTTACCAGATTCCCCTTTTTTAAACTGCACACGATTATGTCAATGCCGTTCTCCATGCACAGTGAAAAAGCGGATATGTCCATTATCTTTAAATTTCTTTTTATCGCTTCCATTGAGGCGAGCCGGTCAAACTTTCTCGCCTTCCTGTTTTTAACCGGGTCGTCGGTATAAACGCCGTCAACCTTGGTCGCCTTTATAAGACAGCCGGCCGACACCTCCGCTGCGCGTAATGCGGCCGCAGTGTCCGTGGTAAAATACGGGCTGCCCGTGCCGCCTGCAAAAATAACTATCGCGTTCCTGCTGAGGGCGTCCATTGCCTCCCGTTTCCTGATAGGGTCACAGAGTTCCTTAACCTCAATCGCCGACTGCACGACCACCCGGGGGTAAATCCTGCTGATTTCATCCCGCAGGACGCAGGCGTTTATGACCGTGGCTAACATCCCTATATAGTCGGATGTCCCCCTGTCCAGCCCTGCAATCCTTTCCTCCCTGCCCCGCCAGAAATTCCCCCCGCCGACGACAACGGATACACACGCACCTGTTTTTTTAGCCGATACAATCTCGTCCGCAACGGACTTCAGAACGGCAGGGTCTATACCCCATCCCTTTTTACCTGCCAGCGCCTCGCCTGATATTTTAATCAGTACCCGCCTGTATTTTATCATTACGCCTCAGCGTGCGTTATCAGAGTTAGTTCATTCGCACACTTTTTAAGTTACCGACAACAACTAATAAAACACACAAGTTGGTTGTTTATTTTGCCTTTCACTCCTCGCCTAACTGGTACCTTGCGAACCTGCGGATTACGAGGTTTTCTCCCGTCTTCGCTATAACCGAGTTCATAATATCCTGCACCTTTTCTTTTCCCTGGGGGTCCCTTATATACGGCTGTTCAAGAAGGCATACCTGCGTGTAGAATTTCTGTAACCTGCCTTCAACTATCTTGTCCACCATTTTTTCCGGCTTTCCCTCCTGCAGGGACTGTTTCTTGTATATGTCTCTTTCCCTTTCAATAATCTCCTTTGAGACGTCTTCCTTGCGGACCCACAACGGAGCCGCAGCCGCTATCTGGAGGCCTATCTCTTTTACGAAATTTTTGAACTCGTCCGTCCGCGCTACAAAATCCGTTTCACAGTTGACTTCAACCAGAACGCCTATCCTGTTGCCGGAATGGATGTATGACGATATGACTCCATTCTTCGCTTCCCTTCCGCCCTTTTTCAGCGACTGTGTCATACCCTTTTCCCTTAGTATCTGCAACGCCTTGTCTATGTCTCCCGTGGTCTCAACGAGCGCCTTCTGGCACTCAAGCACCCCCGCGCCCGAGCACTCCCTGAGTTTCTGAATAAGTGTCATATCAACCTTTGTTTTTTGCTCTGACATTTCTATTGCCCCTTTCCCTTTTATTCCCCGTTTTTCACTCGCCGCCCGCACCTATCTTCCTGTTTAATTCTTCCCCGCTTACGGATGCCGATGCCGGGACATCCTCCGCCTGTTCCCCAAACAGCTCGGTTTTCTCCATGCTGGTTTTCCCCTCAACAACGGCTTCGGCGATTATTGAACAAAATACCTTAATGGAACGGACTGCGTCATCATTTCCGGGGATTACATAATCAATTAAATCCGGGTTGGCGTTCGTATCGCAAACAGCGATGACGGGGACGGACATTTTTTTCGCCTCCCGCAACGCCACTTCCTCCTCTACGGGGTCAACAATAAAAACCACGTCGGGGATCGTGTCCATGTTCCTTATGCCCCTCAGGGACTGGTGGAGTTTATCCATTTCCTTCTGCCTCTTGCTTCTTTCCTTTTTTGATATGAGTTTAAAAATCCCCTCCTGTTTCATCCTCTCCAGTTCAGCCAGCCGACCGACCGACTTTCTTATTGTCTGGAAATTCGTAAGCGTACCGCCGAGCCATCTCTCTGAAACAAAAAATGCCCCGCAACGGGTGGCTTCGGCCTCAATAACCTCTGCCGCCTGTTTCTTTGTGCCCACAAAAAGTACGTTCGCCCCGGACTGGACCGCGTCCCTGATAAACCTGTACGCCTTCTTGAGTTCCTTTACTGTCTTCTGCAGATCAACAATGTGTATGTTGTTCCTTTTCCCAAAAATATATTTGCTCATCTTGGGATTCCACCGTCTGGTCTGGTGACCGAAATGCGCTCCTGCTTCAAGCAACGCCTTCATTGTGATTGTTGACATCTCTACGTTCTCCTCCTTTTGCCTTTTAGCAATTCGTTAGTTACTGCCGACATGCTTTTGCTGATTGCTAACCCCATTACCGACGCCTCTACCAAATGTCAAATGTCAAGACCTGACCCCATTACTTCGCTGACTCATTACTTCGGCAGCGCCCTTTCTATGGTATTCGCAGGACATCTTTCAACGCAAAGCCCACATGCATTGCACTTCCCGTAATCTATCACTGCCAGGTTGTCTTTAAGCGTTATCGCCTTTTTGGGGCACACCTTTACACAAACCCCGCACGCTATACAACCGGTCTTGCACACCTGCCTGACATAATTCCCGTTGTCCTTTGAACTGCACCTGATATGTACCGGGTATTTTTCTTCAACCAGTGAAATTATTTTTTTCGGGCAGACGTCCACGCAAATCCCGCAGCCGGTACACAACTCCCTGTTGACCACAGGCACCTCGCCTTTCTTATACGTAATCGCGCCGAACGGACACACCCTTGAGCAATCGCCGAAACTGAGGCAGGCGTAATCGCACTTCTTGTGGCCGCCGAAAATCTGCCCCGATGCGCGGCATGTCTCAACGCCGATATACCCGTACCTGCCCGAGCAGTTTTTTCCTCCACTGCAATAAACAACCGCCTTTTTCCTGACGATTTCACCCGGGGTAAGGCCGAGCATCCTTTCAATATCCTTCAACGATTCTTCCGTAAGGGAAGCGCATTTCTCAATACCGGCTTTGCCGGAAATAAGCCCTCCTGCAAAACCCTCGCACCCGGCGAAACCGCAGGCGCCGCAGTTCACCCCGGGCAACGAACGAAGGACATCGGACTTCCTGCCGTCTTCAGCCGTCCGTAATAACCTGCCTGCTATCGCAAGCCCGACAGCGAACAACAGCCCCAGCCCACCAAAAACTATTATAGCATAATATCCCATTATAGACCAAACAGCCCCTTAAATCCCATGAATGCAAGAGACATTAAACTTGCAAGAAAAAACGCCAGCGGGTAACCCCTTAACGATTTCGGCACGGGGGCAAGAACAAGGTGCTCCCTCAACCCCGCGAAAAGTACAATCGCAATGACATACCCGAAAGCGACGGCAAAACTGTGCACGACGGTATTTAATAACGAGAGTGAATAGTCAATGTTCAAAAATGCAACTGCGAGTATGGCGCAATTCGTCGTTATAAGCGGGAGATATATCCCCATTGCAGAGTAGAGCGGCGGGACATATTTTTTTATGAACATCTCTTCTAACTGGACGAGTGATGCGATCGTGAGTACGAACACCGCCGTCCTTAAAAAGGTAATCTGAAACGGCACAAGGACAAGGTGATACACCGCCCAGGAAACTACCCCAGCCATAACCGCAACGAAAGTAACGGCAAGCCCCATGCTCGCCGAGTTTTTTATATTCGTTGAGACGCCGAAAAATGAACACAGCCCGAGAAATTGCATCAGTATGATGTTGTTTATCAAACTGGCGCTGAGAAAAATCATACCGGGCGTCATTGAATTGTCTATCATCTTTTTTTCCTCAGGAAAGTCAGCAATGCCATCAGAGCCCCTATCGTTATAAACCCGCCGGGCGGCATAGCCATTATCAACGCCGGCTTTGAAATTAACTGGTTGCCTAATAAACTCCCCATCCCGAAAAATTCACGCAGGGCGCTGATAAAGAACAGGACGATTAAAAACCCGATGCTCGTCCCTATGCCGTCCAGGACGGACGACCACGCTTTATTCCTGTAAGCGAACGCCTCAGCCCTGCCTATTATAACGCAGTTCACCACAATCAAAGGTATGAACACTCCTAATTGCCGGTAAAGTTGCGGCGAATATGCCTTTATTACATAGTCCGCTACCGTAACGAATGTGGATATGATAATAATAAAAATGGGTATCCTTATCTGCTGTGGCGTGTATTTCCTTACGAGCGAAATTATCAGGTTTGAACCGACCAAAACGAACGCCACGGCAACCGACATACCGACGCCATTGAATAATGTCGTGGATACGGCAAGGACGGGGCAGAGCCCTATCATAAGTACGAGCACGGGGTTACCCCTGAGTATCCCGTATAAAAAATCGTTTAATTTTGCCGGTTTATGATTGAATTTATCGCTGGACATACTGTCCGTCTCCCCAATGTCTCGCCCTTGAGCGCACGGCCATCACTTCTATTACGCCCTATCCCGTCCCTCACTTCACAGGGCGTTCTTGCTTCGCTCGTCCGCCGTTCATAGGTTGCAAAGCACTTTACTACTTTCCCGGGTGTGATTGAACCCTGCCCATCGCCTGCTTAACCGCATACAGGACTGCCCTTGACGAGACCGTGGCGCCGGTAATCGCCTGAATTCCGCTCCCCTCGGCGCCGAACGCCAGTTCGTCATATCCCCTGCCGGAAAACTGGCCAAGGAAATGGTTCTTTGATATACGGTTGCCGAGGCCCGGTGTCTCGCTCTGCTGGAGGACCTTCACCCCGGTGATTTTTTCTTCTGCGTTTATACCCGCCATTAACTTTATGGGGCCCGCATATCCCCTTGTTTCAAAACTGACTATCTTACCTACTGCCTCGCGCCTGCCCGCCTTCTCAATAAAACCGAGCATGAAATTGCCGGAATCGTCCGCGGACTCAAACGTCTCCGCCTGCGGCAGGAGTTCTTTCCTTGCCGCCATTATTTTCTCCCTTTCCTGCCTTTCAATCTCCGGCATTGTTTTGTTATAGACAAATGACAGTATTGCGGAAGATAAAATACACAAGAACGTGAGTTTTACCGCGTAATCTATAATTTTCACGCCCCGAACCTCCTCGGAATAG
>JAHJSO010000069.1 GCA_018830385.1 Elusimicrobiota bacterium
CATTCACAAAACAGTTCGTAATACGCTTTCGGGTGATCGCACGCAGGACAAGTATCCGGCGCATCTTTCCCGGTATGGATATAACCGCAGTTCCTGCATTTCCATTTGACGACGGTGTCCCGCCTGAAAACCCTTTTTTCCTTTACGTTCCTGAGCAGTTTCCTGTATCTCTTTTCGTGTTCTACTTCCACTTCCGCTATTTCCTTGAACTGTTTTGCGATTTCCTCAAAGCCCTCCCTGCGAGCGTATTCTTCGGCTTCCTTGTAAAGTTTTGTCCATTCAAGGTTCTCGCCGGCCGCTGCCGCTTCAAGGTTTGCCGCTGTGTTTCCTATAACGCCGGCAGGATATGAGGCGGTAATTTCAACCTCTCCGCCTTCCAGATATTTAAAAAATCTTTTCGCATGTTCTTTTTCATTGTCGGCGGTCTCAAGGAATATCCCTGAAATCTGTTCATACCCTTCCTTCTTTGCAGCGGATGCAAAGTAGGTGTACCTGTTCCTTGCCTGTGATTCGCCTGCAAAAGAAGCCAGCAGGTTCTTCTCCGTTTTTGTGTTTTTAACGCTTTTCACGACGTGTCCTCCTTTATAAGCATCACCTTTTTAAATCTTAACTTTTCCAATAAGGGCTAAAGACGGACATAATTTGCCTGAGATGATTATAGCAAATATTTATATTGGAAGTCAAAGAGCCCTATGTCCCGATGTCCCTATGTCCGTCGTTAATTTGTAATTTGAGTGATAAAATGATATAATTTACCTTCAATGGATATAGCGACTGCCGGGCATTCTTTATCAAAAAATCCGACGCAGAATCCTGGTTTGAAAAACCGTTGGAATAATTACAAATTTGTGGGATAGATATGAAAACCAGTAGTTATACAATAAAAGGAAGTTTTAAGCGTTTAAAAGAAAAAATTATTAGTTATGATATCACAAAAAAATATAAAATAGAGCAGCCATTGAAGGCTGAATTATTTAGTATCAGTCAATTGGAACAGTATGCCAAATTACTTGCCAAAAACCATGAAGTTGATATAACCCGCGGGAAAGACAAACTCCTGCCCAGGCTGTCGGAAAACGAAGATATTCTAACCCATGTTTATGAACTGTTAATATCCGCAATTGAAAACAAGAATAAAATCTCTGCGCCTGGAGAATGGTTAATAGACAATTTTTATCTTGTTGAAGAACAAATTCGAACCGCCAGGCAACATTTCCCCAAAAATTACAGCCGTGGAATCCCCCGTTTAAAAAAAGGCCATTTGGAAGGATATCCGAGAGTATATGATATCGCGCTAAAATTAATATCACATTCCGACGGGCGGGTACACAAAGAAGATCTTTATAATTTTGTTAGCGCCTACCAGTCCGAGAAAGTGCTTAAATTAGGCGAATTATGGGCGATCCCCATTATGCTTCGACTGGCGCTTTTAGAGAACCTCAGGCGTGTAGCGGTCCGCCTATATGCCAGGATGAAGGACAGGGACAGGGCAAATTACTGGGCAGACAGAATGCTGAAGGTTGTCGGAGAAGACCCCAAGGGACTTGTCATAGAAATAGCTGATTTAGCCCGGTCAGACCCGGACATGTCAAGCACTTTTGTTTCAGAACTTGTTAGACGGTTGCAGGGGCAAAGCACTCATCTGGCCCTTCCGATTACCTGGATAGAGCAGAGGCTTTTTGAAGAAGGGACAAAAATTGAACAACTTGTCCATGCTGAAAGTCAGATGCTGGCTTCAGACCAGGTTTCTATCGGCAACACTATCAATAGTTTGAGGCTGTTAAATGTGCTGGACTGGAAGGAATTTGTTGAAAAAACAAGTTCGGTTAATTCCATTCTTAAAGATGATCCTGGCGGTGTATATATTAATATGGATTTTGAAACCCGTGACCATTATCGTCATGTCATAGAAAACATTGCAAAAAAAAGCAGGTTTACGGAAAACGAAGTTGCGGTTAAATCGGTGGGATTAGCTGTCCAAAACATAAGGCAAAAAGGCGCAAGTGACAGGATGTCTCATGTCGGATTCTACTTGATTGACAAAGGATTGCCCCGCCTGGAACAAGCGACCATGAAGCGTCCCTCCCTGATTGAATATTTGCAAAAAAAAATCAGGAAACATCCTTTATTTGTTTATTTAATCTCAATATTTGCGATCACGGCAGGTTTTTCGAACGCTGTGTTTAAGTATATCAGCACTTATGCGATAAACGGATGGCTCCTTTTAGCGAGCATCGCATTATTGTTTATTTGTTTCAGCAATCTTGCCACGGCGCTGGTAAACTGGATGATAACTGTCCTTGTTAAACCCGGTGTATTGCCGAGAATGGATTTTTCAAAAGGAATCCCTACCGGAGAGCGCACGCTTATTGTAGTCCCCACAATTATATATAATCAAAATAATATTGACGATTTGCTGGAAGGATTAGAAATAGAATTCCTGGCGAACAGGGATTCAAACCTGCATTTTAGCCTGCTTACGGATTTTCCCGACGCGACGGAAGAGGCAATGCCTGATGACGATAAATGTTTAAGTTATATTAGAGAGCGTATCGGGGAATTAAACGAGAAATACGAACAGGACCGTAATGATATTTTTTATCTTTTTCACAGGCCGAGAATATGGAACGCAAAAGAAAATGTGTGGATGGGATACGAACGAAAAAGAGGGAAGATTGAGGAATTAAACGCATTTTTGACGGGCGGTGATTTTAGGGATGAAAGGACGGTAATAGAAGGGAATAATATTGATATTCTGAAACAAGTTAAATATGTAATTACACTTGACACGGATACCAGAATGCCGCTTGATTCAGCGCGGAAACTTGTCGGAACAATAGCCCACCCTCTAAATAAAGCGGTTTATGATGAAAAAAAACAGAGAGTTGTTGACGGTTATACAATATTTCAGCCGCGTTTAGCGGTAAACATGGAGCATGCGAACAAGTCATGGTTTGTTAAAATTTTCGGCGGTGAACCGGGCATAGACCCCTACACTAGAGTCGTATCAGACGTTTACCAGGATTATTTTTACGAGGGTTCATTTATCGGCAAGGGTATTTATGATGTGGAATTGTTTTCCAGGTTACTCGGCAATCGTTTCCCTGAAAACCGTATATTAAGCCATGACCTTATAGAGGGATGTTATGTAAGGTCAGCGCTTGTAAATGACATACAGTTTTATGAAAAACATCCTTCCAGTTATCTGTCCGACGTAAGCAGAAGGCATAGATGGATCAGGGGTGATTGGCAGTTGTTATCGTGGCTGGAACCGGTTGTTCCGGGCAAAACAAAAAATCCCATGTCCTTGCTTTCTCAGTGGAAAATACTTGACAATCTCCGCCGGAGCATCGTCCCCGCATCAATGTTAATACTGCTTCTTATGGGCTGGACTGTCCTTGATATGTCATGGCTGATAACTCTGATAATTACTGGTATAATAATTATTCCGACTTTACTTACTATAATTATTGACACAATGAAAAAACCCAAAGAATTATCATTAAAAATTCATTATAGCAACATATTGGATTCGATAATAATACGCCTTTGCCAGGCATTGTTTACGGTAATATCACTGCCTTATGAAGCGTTTTACAGTATCCATGCGATATTTCTTACTTTGACAAGGACGTTTATCACCCGTAAAAAAATGCTTGAGTGGAATCCTTCGCATAACGTTACAAAAACCCCCCGTAATAATTTGCTTGAATTTATCAGGGCAATGTGGGTTACATGGCTGATTCCCGCCGGTTGTTTCATTTATTTTGTTTATTTTCAGATAAGTATAATAAACTTATCGTGGATTTTTTTAGGTTTGTGGTTTTTTTCCCCTGCCATAGCATGGTGGCTCAGCAAACCACTGACTATCCATAAACCATTGCTAAATACCGGGCAAATATTATTCCTACGCAAATTATCAAGGAAAACATGGCATTATTTTGAAACATTTGTCACTCCGGAAAGCAAGTGGCTGCCACCGGACAATTATCAGGAGAAACCGGTTGAAAGAACGTCCCGCCGCACCTCACCGACAAATATCGGATTATACCTGCTTGCCAATCTTTCGGCTTTTGACTTCGGTTATGTTTCAGCCGGATGTTGTATTGAACATATAAAAAATACTTTTGATACCATGAATTTATTGGAAAGATACAAAAATCATTTTTACAACTGGTACGACCTGCAGTCCCTTAATCCTCTTCATCCTTTGTATGTTTCAACCGTAGACAGCGGCAATCTTGCAGGGCATTTAATAGTGCTGGAATCCGGCTTGAACGAATTGCCGGGCAGAAAAATAATTTCACCGGAAATATTCAGAGGGTTGGAAGATACATTATATGTATTGATTGACAAAACACGCGAATCCAAATCTAAAAAAACCGCAATGTGTATAGAAGAACTTCAAAAACACCTTACATGTAATTCCCGGTCGATTAAAGACATATACACATGCCTGAACCATGTTAAAACAACGGCGTCGGAACTGGATGCGTTTATTACCGGAACAAACGATGAGCAGGTTAAAATCTGGAACGGGATATTCAAAATGCAGTGCGCCGGATTTCTTGACGATTTAGTTTCTCTTGCTCCATGGATGCTCCTGGTAAATAAACCGGAAGACATATTGCAAAAAGAGGGAGCCTTAAAAGTAATACAAACAGCCGGGATTCAAAAGGTATCAAGAATATTATTTGAAGAAACGCCGGACCTTGATGAAGTGGCGGAACTTCCTATAACTTTATCGCCGGTAATAAGAGATTTAATCAATAAGTTATCGGGAGCAGGCGATGGGACTTTTGGTGAAACAATATCGTGGTTAAGAGACCTGTCTGATGCCGTAATGAAGGGGAGCGAATGTGCCGCAAAGAGGATTAGAGCAATTAAGCAACTCGCGATTCAATGCGCCGAATTTGCCGATGCCGATTTTGAATTTTTATACGATAAGTTACATCGCCTTCTATGCATAGGATATAATGTGAGCCAGAGGCGTAAAGATAATGGTTATTATGATTTATTGGCATCAGAATCGAGGATGATAAGTTATGTGTCAATTGCAAAAAGGCAACTGCCGGTGGAACACTGGTTTGCTTTAGGGCGGTTGCTGACCATTGCCGGCGGGGAACCGGTTTTACTTTCGTGGGGCGGTTCAATATTTGAATACCTGATGCCTCTTCTGGTAATGCCAACCTATGAGGATAGTTTGCTTGACGCTACTTGTAAAACAGTCGTTAACCGGCAGATTAAATACGGTATGCAGAGAGGAGTTCCATGGGGTATTTCTGAATCCGGATATAATAAAACCGACGTACAGTTCAATTACCAGTACACCGCTTTCGGTATTCAGGAACTCGGGATCAGGCCGGGCCTGGCTGAAAATCTTGTGGTAGCGCCTTATGCTTCCGTAATGGCATTAATGGTTTTTCCTGAAAAAGCATGTGAAAACCTGCAAAGGATGTCTGAAGAAGGTTATGAAGGGCGATATGGTTTCTATGAGGCAATAGATTTTACTCCTTCACGTTTACCGCCCGGGTTGTCAAAAG
>JAHJSO010000070.1 GCA_018830385.1 Elusimicrobiota bacterium
TGTCATTGCGAGGAGCGTTAGCGACGAAGCAATCTCATAAGACAATGGACATATTAAATAAAATATTGCCGCGGGTGAGGAAACCGTCCAGGTACATTAATTCGGAGTGGAATTCCGTCCATAAAAAAACGGCGGACGTTTCCGTTTGCCTCTGCTTTCCCGACCTGTATGAATTGGGGGCGTCAAACTTAGGCGTGGAGATATTGTACCACGTAATAAACGGCAGGAAGGATTCGCTTGCAGAGAGGTGTTACTGCCCTGACGTTGATTTTGAAGAAATACTCAGGAAGGAGGGCATCTGTCTTTTCTCTCTGGAATCAATGAGGCCGCTCGGTGAGTTTGACGTCCTGGGTTTTTCACTGCAATACGAGTTGTGTTTTACCAACGTCCTTACGATGCTTGACCTTGCAGGCATTCCATGGACAAGAAAAGAGAGGGACGAAAGGTCCTCGTCCGGCGGGGTGGTCCCGCTGGTCATTGCAGGAGGGCCAGTGTGTTTTAACCCTGCTCCGGTTGAAGATTTTTTTGACGCATTCGTCATCGGCGACGGCGAAGACGTCATAAACGAAATACTGGACGTAGTCGGACGGAACAAATCCGGGGATGGCAGTGCGGGGCGGTCCAATAATCAGGCAGGCATGCCGGCCGGCCGTCGGAAGGTTCTGGATGAGTTATCACGGATAAAGGGCGTTTATGTGCCAGGGCACAACGGCGGCGCTCCGGTTGAAAGGCGTATCGTTGAACTGGAAAAGGCGTTTTTCCCGGTCCGGCCGATTGTCCCGTACGTTGAAACTGTGCACAACCGGCTGAACGTTGAAATAAACCGCGGGTGCGTTTTCGGGTGCAAATTCTGCCACGCATCGCGGATATACTCGCCGTGGAGGGAACGTTCGGTTGAAACCGTCTTAAAACTTATAAAGGAAGGCATTGCGAACACCGGTTACAACGAGGTGTCATTATCAAGTTTCTGCGTCAGTCATTATTCGGGGATATCCGAACTACTCAGGAACATAAACCCGGAAATTTTCATAAGCGTCCCGTCGCTCAGGTGCGACAGCCGCTCCGTTGAAATCCTGCGGTATCTTGTAAGCCCGCACCGCGCCAACCTGACCTTCGCCGTTGAGAGCGGCACTGAAAGGTTGCGGGAATACGTCCACAAGAACATAACGGACGCCTCCATATCGGAAACGATCCTTACTGCATACAACCTTGGCTGGCGGCTGGTAAAACTTTATTTCATGATAGGCCTCCCGACGGAAACAGACGAGGATATACAGGGCATCGTCGCCCTTGTGAAAAAACTTCGGAAGATGACGCCGGGGATGAGATATAACATAACAATCTCCCCGTTCGTTCCCAAGCCGCACACCCCGTTCCAGAGGGAGGTGATGTGTCCCGAAGAAATACTCATGTCCCGGAGGAACACCCTCATCCGACAATTAAAGGCAAACGTGAAGGCGCACAACATAAAGATGTCCGTCCTGGAGGCGGTGTTTGCCCGGGGGGATAAAGGACTGTCGTCGGTTATAATGTCCGCATGGAAAAACGGCGCAAGGTTTGATAACTGGAAGGAAAAGTTTTTACCCGATGCTTGGGAAAAGGCATTCCTGGAAACAGGCATTATAAAGCATCAGTATCTGGAAGGGATACCGGCGGAGAAGCCGCTCCCGTGGGATTTCGTCAAAATATGAAAAACAACGTTTACCGTCTGAGATTTTCAAGGAAAGGCACATTGAGATTCCTCTCTCACCTTGAGCAGATAGAACTTATAAAGAAATGTCTGAAACGCTCGGGACTGCCCCTTAAATACAGTGAGGGTTTCCACCCGCATATGAAGGTTTCGTTCGGCCCTGCAATTTCCGTATCATACGAGAGCGACTGTGAATTTGCAGACGTCCACCTCTCCGTGGCTGAGTCGCTGGGAAAAATCGCACAGGGCATATCCGCCGTGACGCCGGCAGGTTTTTCGCTGGTTGAGGTCAAAGGGATACCGCATTTTTCGCCCCCTGTGGATGCTGCCGCAAATTTGTGCGACTACGAGGTAACCGGCATTGACGGCTTGCATGGTGTTGGCAGTGAGGACGACATCTGCGACAGGATTGCCGGTTTTCTCAGTAAGAAAGAGATATTCGTAATAAAACGCAAGACAGGCAAGGAGTTGAACATAAGGCCGCTGGTTCTCAAACTTGAATCAATACCGGGCGGGTTCGCCCTGTCAGTCAGGTTTTCGCCCGGGGGGAACGTCAAACCGGAGAGGGTCGTTTCAGTCCTGTTAGGGCTTGACGAACAGGAAACAGTTCTGCTGAGGGTCAGACGGTTAGCCCTTTATACCGAAAAACCGGACGGCACGCTTTCGGGGTTTTAGTGCGTTCATTTACCACGGCATCTTTTTAACTTGACAATCAGGTAAAAATTTTTGTATAATACACGACAAGGCAGGCAAAACATTATTTTCGCAGTAATCGGAGTATATGACGGAGGGGCGAAATATGACCGCGATAGTAACGTGTGGAGGCAAGCAGTACAGGGTGAGCAACGGGGTGAAAATCCTCGTTGACCGTATTGATAAAAACCCCGGGGAAGAAGTGCATCTGAAAGACGTCCTGGCGGTCACCCGCGGGGATAAAACGGAGTTCGGCAGTCCCCTCGTTGAGGGGGCGGACGTCGTCGCCGTAGTAAAGAAACACCTCAGGGGCACGAAGATAACCGTGTTTAAAAAACGGCCAAAGAAGGGATATAAAAGGACAATCGGGCACAGGCAGTCCCTTACGGAACTTCAGATAGAAAAGATTATATTAGGTGAAAAAAATGGCTAAAACAAAACATGCCGTAAACGGCAGAGATAGTTCAGGCAAACGGCTCGGGGTGAAAGTGTCGGCGGGGCAGTGTGTTCCGGCCGGCAAGATACTTATCCGACAGAGGGGTTCAAGGATTTTCCCGGGCAGAAACGTCGGGATGGGTTCTGACGAAACAATCTTTGCCAAAATTTCAGGCATCGTGAAGTTTGAGTTCGTAAAAGGCGGCAAGAAACAGATAAGTTTGTACCCGCCTGAAAGCGTCGTTAAGCAACCTGTGTAATACTTAGCAAGAGGATGTGCTAATATACGCATGAGGTTGCACGCAAAAGTAATTACCCGCTGAATAAAAATCATCCCGATTTACGGCAACACAAGTGCAATATTTAACATAGAGATATTCGGATATATGTTTGATGTTGCACGCGACATCCCTTTATGTTTGTTGACAAAGCGAAAATTTCCATTAAAGCAGGCAAAGGTGGAGACGGTTGCGTGAGTTTCCGCAGGGAGAAATACGTCCCGTTCGGCGGCCCGGAAGGCGGAAGCGGAGGCAAAGGCGGCGACGTGTATCTTGTCGCCGACCCGCACGTTTCCACCCTGCTGGATTTTACGTACAGGCCTCATTACAGGGCGCAGGACGGCATGCCGGGCAAAGGTAAAAACATGGAGGGCGGAGGCGGGGCCGACCTTGTCATAAAGGTTCCCTGCGGCACGGTGCTTCAAAGCGAATCCGGCGGGGTCATCGTCGATATGAATACCCCTTATCAGAAATTACTCATTGCAAAAGGGGGGCGCGGCGGCAGGGGCAACGTGTGTTTCAAGACGCAGAAAAACAAAGCCCCGAAGATTTCAGAAAAGGGCGAGCCGGGCCAGAAATTAGAGGCCACCCTTGAATTAAAACTTCTGGCTGACATCGGACTGGTCGGTTGTCCGAATGCAGGTAAATCAACCCTGCTAGCGCACATTACGGCCGCCCGTCCGAAAATAGCGGATTACCCTTTTACGACTCTCTCCCCGCAATTAGGCGTGTGCAGTCATAAATCAGTACATTTTGTCGTGGCTGACGTCCCCGGTTTAATTGAGGGGGCACACGCAGGACGCGGACTGGGGGACGAGTTTTTAAGACACGTAGAAAGGACGAGGATCCTTGTCCACATGGTGGACATTTCGGGGTTCGGCGGTAACCAGCCGGCGGAAAACTTCAAACTGATACAGAAAGAAATATCAGAATACGCAAAAAAAATAAACAAAAACATACTGAAAAAGCCCGTGATTGTGGCGCTGAATAAAACTGATTTGTGTCCGGATGATGCCGTTTTAAAACAGGTGAAGTTATTCAGGAAAAAAACAAAAAATCCGGTTTTTGCCGTTTCCGCAGCGACGGGCAAAGGGGTGGATGCATTGCTGGACGAGACCGTCAGAATGTTTTCGTCCGCGGTTACGGAGGATTCCCTTGAGCCGCGGGCAGGTCGGGAAGCGGTAAGAGAGTATATCCTGGAGCCGGAGTTCGTCATTAAGCGGAAGGACAATACGTTTGTCGTATCAGGGAATAAGATAGAAAAGTTCATTGCCATGACGCATTTTAATCAGGAGCAGAGTGTGGAGAGGTTTCAGGATTTCCTGAAAAAGAACGGGATTGAACGGGCGCTTAAAAAGAAGGGTATAAAACAGGGAGACATCGTGCGAATCCTGGACATGGAGTTTGAATATACGGACTAACAGCAGGTGCAACATTCAACACATGGTTGTGTAAAGATTTGGACATGTTGCACAAAATTTGTTACAATGGTAACCAGATCAGTCGTCCGTGTCATTGCGAGGGAGGAACTCCCGAAGCAATCTCAACACCACAATGAAAAGAATAGTCCTGAAAATCGGCACGCGGCTCCTGGTGAAACAGGCAGGGGCGGAAGAACAATCGCGTGCGAATGACCGCGGGGCAGAGAAACTCTCCATTGACCGCGAGAGCGTATCCGCCATAGTTAAACAAATCGCAGGACTGAAAAACTCGGGCAACGAGGTTATACTCGTCTCGTCGGGGGCAATCGCCTGCGGCGCCGGCTTTCTTGATATCCGGAAAACAAAAATCAAAAACCTGATGGAAAAACAGGCGTGTTCCGCCATCGGCCAGCCGATTCTTATGAAGGTCTATTCGGAGAGTTTTGAGAAATATAACGTCCCTGTTGCCCAGTTGCTCCTTACCCGCGACGACTTTGAGGACAGGGGCAGGTATATAAACATACGGAACACAATTCTTACCCTGCTGAACAAGGGCGTCGTGCCCGTCATAAACGAGAACGACACCGTCTCAACCGAAGAGATACGGTTCGGCGATAACGACATGCTTGCCGCCCTGGTGGCTATAAAATCAGAGGCGGACCTGCTCGTTATACTTACGGACGTTGAAGGGCTCTGCTCGTCGGACCCACGGACAGGCAAAAATGCAGAGTGCATCCGTTGCGTAACGGACATTGACGGGATAATGGAGAAAGTGGCGATAAAAAGGGCGGAGTGCGACATAAGTACGGGCGGGATGTTTTCAAAGGTGCAGGCGGCGAAAATCGCCACGGCCGCAGGCATTGAAACCATCATTACCGACGGCAGAAACCCCGACAATATATCGGAAGCGGTATCCGGCAGGCAAATCGGAACAAGATTTGTCCCCAGCGAAACGGTTATGGAGTCCAGGAAGAAGTGGCTGGCATACGGAGCCAAAGCCGGCGGTAAAATCTGCATAGACGACGGAGCCGTCGGGGCGATAGTCAGAAACGGCAAGAGTTTGCTTGCCTCCGGGATAACCTCCGTAGAGGGTAATTTTGATATGGGAGACGTTGTCCGTATAACCGACGCTTCAGGCAGGGATGTCGCCCGCGGGCTTACCCATTTTTCCTCATCCGAGATTGAAAAGATAAAAGGCAGGAAGTCGTCAGAGATAGTTGAGATTCTCGGCAAGTGCGATTTTGACGAGGTCGTGCACAGAGACAACCTCGTTGTCTTATGGAAATAGGAATAGCAGGTCTTCCGAACGTAGGCAAGTCAACCCTTTTTAATGCGCTCACATCGCAGAACGTCCCAGCGGACGTATTCCCTTTTACGACAATAGAACCGAACACCGGCATTGCGGCGGTTACGGATGTGCGCCTTGATAAACTGGTTGAAATTTTCAAACCGGAAAAGGTCAGGCGTTCCACCATAAAATTCGTTGACATCGCGGGACTGGTTAAGGGCGCTCACACGGGTCAGGGGCTCGGCAACAAATTCCTTTCGCACATAAGGGACGTTAACGCAGTCCTGCAGGTCGTCAGGGCGTTTAAGAACGACAGGGTTGCAA
>JAHJSO010000071.1 GCA_018830385.1 Elusimicrobiota bacterium
GGGATGTCAACCTGGTCAGGAAGGAAGGTCGCGTAGAATACGTCCCTGGTCGTAGTTGCGATTAACCTTTTCTCAACAATCTCTCTTCGCTCCAGGCGTGGCCTTCCCCATATCCCGTAGTAGTCGTCTCCGTAAATACTTTTTGAGACGCCGGCATTGCAATCAATAAACATAACGTCCTGTCTAAATTTTTCTATGCGGGTATAATAGGCGACGGCGAACTCCATCTCGTCCGCCCTGTCCGAAAGAAGCAACGCACCCTCCGGCAACGTCCTGAGTATGTTCTTTGCATAATCATAATAAATATAGTGTCCCCGCATATTCATTTTATCAAAATTTTCATAAAAAAGATACACGGGCAGGAGGATGGCAAGGGGAAGGATACCCCTGAACCTGCGGTAATTAGATGAAGCGTTCGACAACCCGTATGCAAACAGCACTGTCACGGGAATAAACGGCAGGTAAACGAACCTTTCAAGCAGATTTTTTGTCTGGACGGTTAACGGAGTCCTTGCCGCAATCAGGAAAATAGGTCCTGAAAAAAACATAAACAGAAATAACGGCATGAAAACGGCGTTCTTTAACGAAAGGACAAGACAGGCCGCAAACAAAATAAAACCCGCCGGAGTAAGCCCGTCCGCAAGAAAACTAGCAAAGAGTTTCAGATTCTCCCACACAAGGTAAAGTGTTACGGGCAACGGCTTACCCTGCGCCAGTTGGCCCGAATACCTTGACCGCAGGACAAGGCGGACAAACCGGTCTAATGCCGATGGGTCTTCCCAGTTAAAAAGCGGCTGCCTGCCTGCCCTTAAAGGGATAAATATGTAAATGCTCATGCCCAGGATGAAAAAGACGATTGAAAAAACCACGCTTGAAAAAGAAAAACTTTTTCTCCGGCGCCATACCCAGAATAGTACCGCGGGCGCCAGGAAAACAATCGTGTGGTGCCCTCCTGTCCCGACGCCGAAAACAAATGACAACAGATAGAGCCGTCTGACGGGCGTTATGCTTTCCGACAAAAGCACCAGCAAAATAACCGCTGCAAAAAATGCATTCTGGGTATATACCTCGGTTGCGACGGACATCGCCCAGAAATATTTTGAAAAAGAAAGCAGGAGGACGGAAAAAACGCACGCTATGCCGGATGAGGTGATTTTATATACCGCTAAACAAATTAAAAATACGGTTGCCGCACCGAAAAGACATGAAAGGACGTTCGCCCTGTATGCCATATTCCCGAAAGGCAGCAAAACGCATGCAATCTTCCCGGTAATGGAGTACACCGGATACCCCGACGGGTGCGCTATGCCCAGTGAGGCGCAGACGCCCGCCAATTCGCCGGAATCATCGGTTGTGACCGTAGGCAATGTGGTCCATAAATAAACCCCGAAAACCAAAAATATCAGAATAAAACCGGTCTTCATTTCTCTCCCGGCCGTTCACCCCGGTTTTTCATAGGTTATTTATTTTGCCCGCAGGAGGGCCTGCGGTAAAAACCTTTTCGCCCCCTCATGCCCGGGATTAATCCACAGGACTTTCTTAAAACAGTCCAGGACCTTTTGCCAGTCCTGCTGTTTCCAGTAGAGGACGCCTAAATTATAGTATGCGTCTGCGTTTGAAGGATCAATCTCTATTACTCTCCGGTAGTATCTTTCCGCAGCAGCGGCCATACCTTTTTGCTCTGCAATCACGCCTAAATTCAAAATAGAGTGAACATCTTTTTCATCAACCCTCAGGATTCTTTCGTAATATTTCTGCGCCCCGTCTTTGTCCCCCCGGTTGAAAAGTTCATAAGCAAGGGTATGGAGTTCGGCAACAATGTTTGACTTGAGCCATGCAATCTCTCCCCATCTCATAAATGCGTAATTGAACCACTCCCACGGCTCCCCGCCCGAACCGCCCGGTCCTGCCTCAAGGTATCCCGCCGACCCCCACACAGTCATCCCGTAAACACCGCACATATATGCGTAAACTGGCGCGAGCGCCCTTGAACGGTAGTCGGAAAAACTGCCGAATGCGCCGCGGTTAAGCGTGTAAAAGTGAAATGCGTCTGCAGAGGGTTTCTCGCCCGCCCTGAAGGTTATTCCTGCAGGGTAAAGTTCAACCCCGGGAAGTATCTTTCTGTTGAAGGTTGAATAAAATACCGGTCTATCATCCAGAATTTTTTTCTCTGTCTGCCGCCTCCTGCTCTCCTTATCAGCCCTGCTTAATGACCTGAAGTCATCGCCGTATATGTTTTTGAAAACAAGCCCGCCCCTGTCATGCAGTCCTGCGTCCCGCCTTCTTCCTTCTGCAAAACAAAGGTATGCCATGGAATAGAAGGTATCGTCGCCACCGTCCATAAAAAACACGCTTCCCGGTATAAGCGTCCGCAGGATGTTTCTGCCGTAGTCATACGCAAGGAAATGATTCCTCCAGTTGCAGGCATCACGTGCGCCCAAAAACTGGAATACCGGTATCAAAAACAACGTTGCGGCGAACGCCTGCCTTTTCAAAAACAACGTTGCGGCGAACGCCGGCCTTTTCAAAAACCACGCCCCATTCAAAAACCACGCAACGGACATACCCGCCCCGATGCACACACCGAGCATAGGCAGGATATAAAATCTTTCCAGGATACCGTCTGAAAGAGGGTCAAACGGCAGGTTTGCAAGCAGCATAAAGCCAATGCCTGAAATTAGGAAAAAGACAGATGCCGTCCGGCAGAACCTCCTGCTGGTTTTATTCAGAATAAACAGCCCCGTGAAACACAGGATAATACCCGGCAGCGTCACCTGTTTCGCAAGGACGGCAAAATACCTGCCCACCTGTCTGAAAATGATCGGCAGTCCCCTTGAAAGTTTATCTCCCACCGTAAGAGCGAAAGTCCCGTAGTCCTTCCTGCTGAATACCCTGTAAATCCCCTTAAGCGTTTCAGGGTTACCCCAGTCAAGACCGGGGTTCTTTAGCGACCTTGCAGGCAGGTACGCGTAAACCGTCATCCCCAGCAAAAATAACATCAGGAATACGAACACCCTCGAGGGGGTTTTCTTAATCAATGGGAATAAATATACCGGGGCGAAAATCAGCAGGACAAAAATTATTGTATGGTGGTTACCCAGGGCAATGCCGGCGACGAAACACGCCAGGCCCGCATACCTTGCGTTTGCTTCGCTCCTGTACAAGCACATAATTATAAACACCGCAAGGAAGGTATTCAGGGCGAAAACCTCCGCCTGTATTGAACTCTTCCAGAAACACTGGCTTAGCCCTATCATCAGGGAAGAAAAAACAGCCGCAAGAGGACTGCCTGTTATGTCCGTCATCAGGAAAAACACAACCGCGACCGTAAGTGAAGCGAAAAATACGCTTAAAAAATTCACCCTGTAAGCGTAACTCCCGAACGGGATGGACTCAACAAATATCTTGCCTGCCAGACAATACAGGGGATAACCGGGGCTGTGCGGGATACCGAGTATTACGCTACCTGCACAGAACTCGCCTGAGTCACCCGGGGTAATTGACGGAGCCATCGTCCACAGATAAACGCCCAGGAACAGAAAGAATAGAACCAGCCCTCTTGTAAAATTTTTCATAACGCAGTTGCTAACGTGTTGTCATTGCGACCACGAGCCCCGCAGGGGCGTGGTGGGAAGCAATCGCTATCCAAAAAATCTATGAGATTGCTTCGGTCGTTTCACTCCCTCGCAATGACCCGCCTCTGGCGTGTCACTTGAGCCCCGCAAATTTCCTGACGACCCAGTCAACCAGGAACAGAACGAATAGTATATAAAAAAACCATGTGGAACTATGCAGGTTAATTGTTTTTTTTATGACGGGGACAATCCTGCGGTTCACCATCGGGGCGATCCTGCCGGCGGAAAAATCTTTAAGCGTAAAGGCCGCCCCGCCCGTTATCTCTGCAAGTTCAGCCATAAGAGGCGTGTCAGCGGAGATGTCAAAAATCTCACGGCTTGAGTGCTCGTGAACAAACACGCTCTTCGCATCCTCATAGCCCCTGTTGTCCGAAAACAACCTTGCCTTAAAGGTATATTTCCCGGGCGGCCCGCAGGTATATTTCGCCGTCCAGTTGGAACCGGTAAAATAGACGTTGTCAATGTGGGTTTCTCTGGAAAGCGGGTCAATTACACGCAGAGACAGTTTACCCTTTTTAAGTTTAACGTCAAGCGGGACAACATCAACCTTCAACTCGTCGCCCGGCGAATATTTTTTCTGCTGAATTGATACCCTGACCTTCTTCGTCTCTTCATAACCGCTGAGCCACCGGATAACGTTCTCCCAGAATTTTGAATAAACGACGTTGCCTGAATCCGTCTGCCTTCCGAGGTACCTGTCCGGTGGACGGGTCGTGCTGCCGAGCAGCCATCTCCATGTGGTGTTTATACCCATCGCCAGCGACCTGCCTTTGCCGTATTCGCCGGCTGCAATACACACTGCGTTCCGGCCGTCCAGTTTCATAGACGGGCTCTCCGCCAGTACCTTGCTCCCCGGCCTCGGCCTGAGCGCCTGGTGGGAATCCACCGGCGGGACGCTCTGCCACAGGGAAATCGTCTGTCCCGGCGTGTCGGCAACCGCCATAATGGGATGAGTGTAGTCCTGTATCTTCGGCATAAACAGGCCCTCATAAAAAGGTTCGGACGGACTGTCCATCAGGACAGGGATAATTTCTTCAAGCGGACTGCCGGGGTATGCGCCCTTACCGAATGCGTTGTCCCCTCCTATCATCAGGAACCCTCCGCCTTTCTCCTTCACAAACCGGACGACGTTGTTAAGGTATTCATGCGTTATGTAAAACCTGCTGTAATTAAAATTCTCAAATATCAGCACGTCAAAATCATGGATGTCCTTCAGGAATATTTCCCTCGCAGGGAACGGTATAAGGGATAGTTGTTCTTCCGGGACAACCGCTACGTCCTCGGGGTTTCTGAGAATAACGAAAGAAACAAGTTCAACGTAAGGGGTGGATTTCAGTAAATACCTTAAAAAGTAATACTCGGGGTTCGGCTGGCCGCACAGGTAAAGCACCCTCACTTTCTCGCGGACCGTCTCAATGCTGAAATCCCTCCGGTTGTTTGAGACGACGCTCTCCTGCGCAAACGGGGGTATCTCAAGGTTGTACGTCTCAACGCCTATCTTTGAGGACGTAAGCCCGAAACGGACGCTCTCAGCCCCGTCCCGCAGGGTGTGTTTCTTTGATGCGACAATCTCCCCGCCCTTCTTGAGATATATATTAATCTCCCTGCCGGGAAAACCCGATGAATATATGTCCGCTGTTATTTCAAACGGGACGTTCTTGTACACGAAATCCAGCGATTGGACGTCAAGGACGGACACGTCTGCCGGCGGCGACGCCTCTTCCGGATAAACGGTAAAAAGAGGGACGCTTACCGATTTCGCCGCACCGCGGACGTCCGCGCCGGAGTTGTCTTTGCCGTCGGAAAAAATGATAACGGCATCGTAATCGGGCGAGCCGGCAATGTCCTTAACCGCCCCGGCGATACTCGTGTTTTTGCCCGACGCGGAAATGCTCCCCAGTTTTTCCTCCGGGAGCAGTTTAACGCCCGTTGAGAACTCATACATTGAAACAGAAAAGTAATTTTTCAGGAGCGGTAAATTTTTGGCGACGGTATCCCTGGAACGTTTCAGCCGGCCTGCAAAACCCATGCTCGCCGACGTGTCAATAAGCAGGGCGACGTTTGGTTTTGTTTTTTTCTCAAACACGGGCAACACCGGTTTAAGCAAAAGAAAAAATATCACGGACAGTATCACGACCCTTATCGCCAGGAGCAACGGCCTTTTCGGCTGTCTTTTCCTGAGCACAAAGAATATTGTCAGCCCCGCGGAAACGCACATCGCCAGAAAAACATAAACGGAAAAATTCACCAGCATATTTTATTTTCTTAGTTTCTCTTCAATAAACGGCTTGTGGATAAAATCGCTCTTGTAAGTGCCCGTCAGCGAAAAGATACACAGGTTTATCGTAAGTTTCTGCGCCTCAAACCTCTGTTGTTCGCCGCCCGGCAGGCATTCATAAAAATAATTGCCGAACCTGTCCCTCGCCCACGCCCCGAATATGTCGTTCTGAGAGTATATCAGAGCGGTCCTGCCTGCGATATCCATCCCCTCCAGAAAATTATTAATCATACACCTGCCGGCTAACCCTCTCAGGAGGTAAAACGACCTGAACAACACGTGTTCCCTGGGTAACCGCGTAAGGCGCTTTTCCGGAAATATCTTCCGTATCTCTTCCCGTATCTCCCTGTTAAAACCGCTGACCCTGTTACCCGAGGAGTCCTCAATAAAAATTGACCCGCCTGAGTTCAGGAATTTACGCAGGATATCCCTTTCCGCGACGGTGAAACCGTCAAACCTGCCGCTGTTCAGCATAACTACGAAGGGCGAATAAAAAAGTTCTTCATCCTTTATCCTGACGGTTCTCCTGTGGCCAAGGGACTCTATGCTTGTAGTAAGCGCAAGGAAACTGAGGATGTCCTGGTATATTGCCGGGTAAGGGTCCCAGTCGCCAGCGTATTGCAGTTGCGTAAATACAAACCTGTCCCTCTGCGCCGCGCCCGGCGACAAGACAGCCCCTGTGACGGCAAACACAAAAAGGACAAACACCGCGGTCGTCAGGCGTTTGCCAGTATGACCTCTATTATTGAAAACAGCAAAACGCATAAGAGAAACTCCATCATGAGGGATTTTCCTTCCAGAACGTTCATGACCTCGTCCATAGTGTTCTTCCCGTAATTCAAAACGCTCACCGGCGTCCTGCCGAATATTTTCATTATTTCATCCGGCGGGTATTTCGCAAGGTCGCTTTCCTTAGATGCCCTGTCAAGGTTCACCGCGAAGTACCGCGTTATGGCGCCTGCATCCGTATTGAGTTTCATTTCATAAATGCCC
>JAHJSO010000072.1 GCA_018830385.1 Elusimicrobiota bacterium
GCCACTATCCGACGGTTTTGTCCTGCCTGTCGCTTCACAGAACTTATCATACTGCTCAAAGGTCACCTGATGTTTGTCTATGTAGTATGCGTCTAAATAGACCCTGTGAACTGGCTTTTCATCACCGCCACCTTCGTCCGAGCCCATAAGAAATTCGCCTGCGGGTATATAAACCATTCCCTCATACTTCTTCTTTGAGTTAATATATATCCCAATAGCTATTGTCAGTATTATTGTAAAAAATACCACCAATTTTAATGGAACTAGATTTTTAAATTGTATTCGTTTTTGTTCTTTATGTCTTTTTTCTTCTTCCTGAATTTGTTCTCTTTTATTTTTTGAAGTGTTTATGACTACTTTAATAGTAGAAATACATTGTTTTGCCCATTCAATAGCACCGGCATAGTCCTGAGCCTTCTGAGATTCCTTTGCCTCAGCAAGGTATTTTTCTGCTTTTTTAAATTCATCCAAGTTGTGTTCATCTATTTGAATTTTCCTTGCCTTATCTATTAAATCTTCTGCCTTAACAATCTCTTCTATTGCTTTTCGCACAATGTTGTTTTCTGATATAAGTTCTTTACCGCAGTTCTTGCAGTATCTTGCTATATTCCTGTTTTCTGTTTTACAGTTTGGGCAAATTTTATTCATGATATTTTATGCTTTCTTAAAAACTTATCTCTCGGAATAATTTTGTCCTTAACCCCCAAGTATCGCCCCAGGATACATGGGCAACCCATGAACGAACCGACTGTGTTATTTTCTCTATGCTGATTCTCTTCTGATGATATAATTTTCTTAATTTCAATAATCTATGTCTGAAATAAAAGAAGTTGCTTTTGCGAAGCAATCTATGTGTAGGAAAAATCCTGAAACCGAGAAAGGTTGTCCCTTGTGTTATTGGAAAGACCTGCGTTTTTTTAGGGTGAGGTTTAATGTTTAAATTTGTAAAAAGATAGCGGTTTATTTTTTCTTTTATTTGGTCAAGTTCTCTTTTATCATCCCCCCAAATAACAAAATCGTCAACATAGCGGACGTAATATTTGCAATTCAATGTTTCCTTTATGAAATGGTCATAATCATTTAGGTAGAGGTTAGCGAAAAATTGGCTGGTGAGGTTACCAATCGGCAATCCGCAGTTGCCCGGAGACGAATCAATAATTTTTCTGACAAGCCATAAAACTTTTTCGTCTTTAATTTTCTCTGCAATGATATTAAACAAAATCTTACGGTCAATACTGTTAAAATAGTCCTCTATATCGCATTTTAACACAAATTTATTCTTACGGCAGAATTCTGTAAACCTTAATATTGCTCTATGTGTTCCTTTACTTTTGCGGTTAGCATAAGAGTCATAAATAAATGTTTTTTCAAATATTGGCTCAATTACATTACACAATGCGTGGTGAACAACTCTATCACGGTATGGTGCAGCACTGATTAAACGTTTCTTTGATTCATATACTATAAATTGTTTATATTTACCCAGTTGATATGTCTGATTTATAAGTTCTTCCTGAAGTTTTAACAATTCTTTCTCTAAATTAAAATTGAACCAAGCAGTATTTTCTCTGAACCTTTTGCCTTTTTGTGCTTTCTTGGCAGCAAGCAAAAGATTTTCAAATGAACAAATTTTCTCATAAAGATTGTTATATGTTTTAGCCATAGTTTTCAAAGGTCAGTGGCGGGGTTCGTAAGTGCGATAAATCGCACCGCTACTACTCGCAACTGACATTTTTTGTATTTGGCTTTGTTCTGCAGATACAGAACTCGGCACAGGAGATAGGTTATGTAGCGCTCAAATTCCACTATCTGTCAATCCTTAGATGGACAGCATTAGGGCAATCCAACAAATATTTGGAGCAATACTCCAACCGCACACCGAAAACCCCTGTTGTTGTTCCTGTTGTCTGGTGTGTTCCTGTTGCGATTAGTTGAACGACAATTGTTAGCATTGTTGTTCCAACTGCCACCGCGCAGGACACGGTTGCTTTTTGCCTATCCCCTACCCGTCTGTAACGGATTTTTGTTGTCGTAACCAACCGCCCAGCAAACGACCAATTTCATTCAAGGATCTTGATGCAAATTCATATGATGACAAACCAAGGAATTTCATATCTTTGCTGATTCGTATAAGTATTCTTGTAAATTCAAGGATTTTATCCGCTTCTTTAAGTTTATCAATTTTATTGCGGAGACGATTTGCATTCATAATTGTTTCAAGAAAATCAAGGAGCATATTTTCAATACGAACTGCAACTGAAAATCTTGATGATTTTGGAAATTTATTTGTATGATTAAACATCCACAACATAAAATCATAGGTTTTAGTAAATATTTCTAATTCTATTTTTTTTGAACTCATTTTGCAAAATTTTTTGCGGCACCGCCTTCGGCGGTGAAACAGATTATCAGATTCTCAACGACCTTGCACTACCCCAACCGCACACCGAAAACCCC
>JAHJSO010000073.1 GCA_018830385.1 Elusimicrobiota bacterium
AGGCAAGCGCTTTATGCAGGGACATGGTACCCGGATACAAAACGGGATATAGAAGAATACCTTGACAGGGGAGCCCTGAAGAAAGAAAAGACAAAGGCGATTGCGTGCATTTGTCCCCATGCCGGATGGATGTATTCAGGAAAAGTGGCCGGCAGCGTTTACTCCCGGATAAATTTAGATGAATATGACTCCTGCGTGATTGTGGGGCCCAACCACACCGGGTATGGCCAGCCGGTCAGTATGTTCCCGGATGGTGACTGGCAGATGCCCCTGGGAAATGTTTCTGTTGACGGTGAACTTTCCGCTGAAATTCTTAAAAATTCGGAATTCATAAAACCCGATACGCAGGCGCACCTCAGGGAACACTGTATTGAAGTCCAGTTGCCGTTTATCCAGTATTTTAACCAGGGTATAAAAATCGTGCCGATAGTGATTATGTCCGATAATTTTGAAATTATCGGAGATACCGGAAGGGCGGTCGGGGCTGGCATAAAAAATCTGTCAAAAATGAAAAACCGAAAAACCCTGGTTATTGCTTCCACGGATATGACCCACTACGAGCCGCAGGAGAGGGCGAAAAAGCAGGACAGGTATGCAATTGACATGATTCTCAATCTTGATGCGGAGGGGTTTTTTAAGACGGTAGTCCGGATGGGGATATCAATGTGCGGGGCGGCGCCGGCTGCCGCGGTAATTATTGCATCCATTTTGTTGGGCGCAGGGCATTCGGATCTTGTTAAATACGCTACCAGCGGGGACGTGTCAGGCGACTATGATGCGGTCGTCGGTTACGCGGGGTTTGTTATTAAATGAACCGGGAACCGTGGGGTCAGGTCTTGACATTTGACAAAATTGGGCTGGCACAAAGTGAGGGCGCGACGATAGGAGGTTTGTTCTAAAAAATCAGCCATGACTTATTCAGAAATTTTACAACGTTTAAAGGGCTCCGGAAATTTATTTCGCCAATGTTTATTTCGCCGTGCGGAAGGAGCGCCGTTTTTTGTGATTGCGGGGCTCGTCGGGGGACTATTGTTCCCCGGTTGTGCCCTTAAACCAAAATTTATTGCACCGAATTACGGCCCGCCGTCAACAGTCGCAGTGCTGCCGTTCAATAACCATACGATTGATATGGACGGGCCCGTTTTGGTGAGGAGGGTTTTTTCAGAAAAACTCAGACGCAGGGGATACAATGTGAAACCCGAAGAAGAGACCGACGATATTTTGAGAAAGCAGGGTATAACCGACGGAGGCCAGTTGCCGTCCATCAAACCCGCAAAACTTGCCGAGGTATTGGGGGTTGACGGTCTTTTTTACGGAGACCTGATTGAGTTTAAGTACGTAACGTTAGGGTTTTACAATACCCGCGTGGTGGAGGCGAACTTTAAACTTATTGACGGTTATACGGGGGAGATGCTTTGGGAGGACCAGCGGAAAGCGACGAAAACGAAAATAGCGCTGTCGTCGGAAGACGCCCTGGAGGTTTTCAAGGACAAACTGGTTGAAAAGACCGTTGACAAAATGCTCAGGATGCCGTTAAAAGAAGAGACGGATCTGGTTATAAAAAGAGTTATATCAACACTGCCCTACGGGAGGTAGGGATGAGGTTGGATGTTTATGCCGGCGGGCGAGAGTTGTTATCGCCCGGGGACGCCCGATAAGGGCACTACAATAGGAGGTTTTTATGGACAGAACAATTGTGTTGTGTACGGCGGCGTTGCTTGCCGCGGGGTGTGCACCCAGCAGCACCGTCAGGATGCAGCAGGCGGTAAGCGTGAGGGAAACACAGAAGGTTGAGGCGAAGATGACCGGTCCCAAGAGGAGAATAGGCGTGGTGGATTTTGAAAACAAGACCGCCTACGGGGCGCAGCGGTTAGGCACCTCGGCAAGTGATATTTTAATTACGGAACTCGTAAAGTCGGAAAAATTCATAGTCGTTGAGAGAGACAAACTTAACAAAATTATGGAAGAACAGAAATTGGGACAGTCGGGTATCGTTGATTCAGTCACTGCCGTCCAGGTCGGAAAGATTCTGGGACTGAATGCAATGGTGACCGGGAGTATATCGCAGTTCGGGGTGAAAACCGGCGGCGCCGACTATCTCCTGACGCAATCAAAACAGCAGGTGGCGGAATGCACAGTTGACATCCGCGTGGTGGATGTTGAGACGGGCCAGATACTCTATGCTGACGCCGGTAAGGGCGTCGCAAAGAGAGGCACCGGGCAGGTTTTGGGGCTCGGCACAAGAGCCGGTTATGACGAAACGCTTGAGGGCGAATCACTCAGGGCGGCGATTGCGAAATTCACCGAAAACATCATATGGCAGGTTAACAAGAAGCCATGGAGTTGCAGGGTGGCAGAAGTTGACAAGGCGACAATTTATTTGAATGCAGGGCTTGCAAGCGGACTGAATGTAGGGGAGAAACTCAAGGTCTATCACCTCGGCAGGGAGATAAAAGACCCGACGACCGGGCTTGTCCTCGGGAACATTGAGGATGAAATAGCGGATATTGAAGTCGTCCGGCATTTCGGCGAGGACGGCTCCATCGCAAAAATCATTAAAGGGACGCCGCCGTCAAAGAATGACATCTGCCGGCTTTTTAAATAACAGATAAATCCTGTCCGATAAACAACCCCAACTTTGCCCGTGAGACATTCCGCTCGTAAGACAGGTCTATGAAAAACAAAGAGATCGCCCGGTCCCTGCATCACATTGCAGAGTTCTTATTACTCACTAACGAAAACCCTTTCCGAATCAGGGCTTATGAAAACGCAGCCCTGTCCGTTGAGTCGCTCACCGCATCAATTGAGGAACTAGCGAAAGACAATAAACTTGAAGACGTCCCCGGCATAGGGGAGGGCGTCGCAGAAAAAATCAGGGAATACCTGAAGACAGGCAGGATGCAATACCTTGAGGACCTGAAGAAAAAATTTCCGCCGGGACTTCTTGAGATTATGGAAGTACCGGGTATGGGCCCCAAAAAGGCGAAGGTTGTTTTTGACAAACTGAAAATTACCGACCTGAAAGCACTGAAAAAAGCAGCATCCGACGGTAAACTGAGCGCTCTGCCAGGATTTGGAGAAAAAACAGAACAGAACATACTCCGTGGTATTGGACTGAAAGAAAAATCAAAAGGCAGGGCACTTCTGTCCGATGCACTGAATACAGCAGGGGCGATAATTGAGGGGCTTTCTCCCGTTAAGGAGATAAAGCAGATAAGCCCGGCGGGTTCGCTCAGGAGGGGGAAGGAAACAATCGGAGACATTGATATTCTCTGCACTGTTGAAAAAGGGAAAGATGCCTTTGTTGTGAAGAAATTCACACAACTCCCTGCTGTGAGTAAGGTGCTTGCAGCGGGCGAGACAAAAGCAAGCATTATTACAGACGAAGGGATTCAGGTTGATTTAAGGGTCCTTGAGCCGCATTCTTACGGCTCCGCACTTTTATATTTTACCGGCTCAAAGGAACACAATATTGCTCTCAGGGAACTTGCAAACCGTAAGGGCTACA
>JAHJSO010000074.1 GCA_018830385.1 Elusimicrobiota bacterium
CCCTGTAATTCGGCGGTATATACCTTTCTATATCATGGGAACCGACTATACGCAGGGAACCTTTTAGACCGATTTTCAGATTAAAGTTGCTGCCTGCTGGATTGACCAATTCTTATCTCTCCCCGGGTGCAATCCCATAAAGCAGTCCAGTTTTCCCCGACTACCATAACCATATACACCAGAAAGCATTGCACAGCCCTTGTTTTCTTTTATTGCATAGAGTATCCTTGCTATTGCTTCTTCGTGTGATGGAGATAAATACAGATATTTAGGATTAGGCACATTTTCAAATGGTTTCTCAATTAACTTAAAGTAATCTTTATACATTTGATTTTTTACAAAAAACCCTACGGTTTCTATGTGGCGTTTCCAGACCCCTGTCAAGTTTAGTTTCAAGTAAAGATAGATCCATTTTATCTTGTGGTCTATTAAAATGCCTTTTCAGTTTTATCAGATCTTCTTTTGATATGACATTAAAAGTTATTCCGCCGACAGATTCCACTTTTCTTTTTTCCCATGCTTGTTCAAAAGTAATCACTTCCTGGGACGTCCATATTTCAATTTTAAACATTTCGCCCTTTATTTCAATCCGTTGATTTCGTTTCAAAATCGCTTCCGCGGGGATTTCCCGCCCCGCAAACTCTTTCAGGGCTGAAGTCAACCTTTTAGCATTGTCTCCTGTCTGTCTAATCCATGTATCCATATCCTTAGTAGCACGGGCGACTTTGGTATGAATCATGGTTGCATATGCGCCAATAATTAAATAATCAACTTTGTGTTTATCAAGCGCTTTAAGAAATTCTAAATACCTATCAGTATAGGGCATGTTTGTCATTTTGTTAAAGTAACAGTAGATTTATTACTAATCCGCCGGAAATCTTTTTTCAGTACCATAACATAATAATTGAACATTATTTGTCCGGCCATCTTAAAAACATCTTTTGTGGTTTTCTCCGTTTTGTCCAAAGGAGAAGGAATTTGTTGGCTTATAAATTTAATCTGCATATTTTACCCCCGCACATTTTCAAATGGTTCTTTCTGTGTTTCTCCGAAAGAACTTCAGTTCTGACGAGCCCCCCTTCACATTTACTGAACTTTGCAAATCAGGGTGACGGCGTTTTCTACGGAAATGATTGCGTCACTCAATTATGCGAACATCAATAGTGTAACAAAGGGGTTGTCTGACAACCCCTTTGAGCAGGGAAAACGACACAACGGGTTTAGTAGAAAATCAGAACCAAAATTATTTCTGGGTGTTTATGGCGATACTCAACAGGAGAAAAAGCCCGCTGCCTGTTGCCCATGTTCTCGCACCCATGAGCATAACTCCTCGTGTAGAAATAGCACCTAACACCAGACACACTGCCCCGAGAATCAAACAAATTGTTGAAAGTGTTTTCATTCTTTTTTCACCCCCCTGGTCGTAACGACCGTTTTTTAGGTGTTCTTCACCCACCACCGGCGGGCTTTTAATTCAAGCGCCATTTTTTTATCGGGCAAATTAAGTTTTGTCTCGTCAACAGGGTCAACTATGTACGTCATCGTATTCCTGCTGAGGTCTATAACCTTTTCCTGCTCCGCCCTTTTCAAGTCGGATGAGAGTAAAACCTTTACCTTCGGCCTCGTCGGTAATCCCTGGTTGGAAGCGACAACCCTGCCTATTTCGTCCGTATTAAGTTTAACATAACTGCCAACAGGGTAAAGGGAAAGTCGCTCTATAAGATATTTTACAATGTCCGTATCAAAGTCCGTATCGGTAATCTCAATCATTTTTTTAAGGGCTTCGTGCGGCAGGCACCTCTCCCTCCATGCACGGTTATGCGTAAGCGCCTCATAGACGTCCGAAACCGCTATTATCCTTGCAAATATATGGATGTCGTCCCCCGATAAACCGGCAGGATAGCCCCCGCCGTGTTTCCTCTCATGCACCTGGCTTATAATCCGGACAACAAAATTTTTTAGTTCAGCCCCCATTGTCGTATTACCGAGTATTTCTTCCACATATCCCGGATGATGTTTAATTTCAACCAGTTCCGACGGGCTCAGATGGGATTTTTTTGCAGCCACGTCCAGGACTTTTGACATTCCGAGGTCATGCAACAGGCAGCACAACCCTAATTTTTCAAGATCGTCCTGGCTGCAGTTGAACCCTGAGCCGACAAGCAATGCCATCACCGTTACGTTGGCGGTATGGCCGTATATGTAATTCTCAGGAGTGGAGTACTCGCACATTGCCACAAGTTCTTCGTTGTTTGCCGTATGGAGGGCTATCATCTTATGGACTACATTCATGCACAGGGTTATGTCAGGAGGGGTTTGTTCAATTATGTTTGAAAAGATACCTCTTGCAACGGATACCGCTTCACCATAGACCTTCTCGGCGGATTCAACCTGCTGTATCTCACGGACTACGTCCGTGTGCCCGGCCCGTTTAGTCCCTTTCGGCGGACTACAGGTCGGTGTCTCCTTTTCTACGGAGGCCGGCGCCGCTGTATCAGTAGCCACACCGTCCTTTTTCTTCATTATATCTGAAATTCGCAAAGTACACCCCCGTATTTAGCAAACAACCGCAGAAAAATTATACAAAATAAAGGGGAGATGTGTCAATAGCCATTGCGTAATTGGTAGAGATAAATGTGCCGGCGGATAAACCGGCTTGGGCGTGTCTAATCATGCCTCAGGCAGGATAAAAGAAAATTCGCTCCCTTTCCCTTCACGGCTTTTTACCCATATTTTACCGTTATGACATTCCACGAGGGAGCGGACTATGGACA
>JAHJSO010000075.1 GCA_018830385.1 Elusimicrobiota bacterium
GTCCCCGCCTCCGTCTCCACCCCCGATCCCGGAGCCCCATGCTCCCCTGCCGAAAGTTCCGGTTATAGACAAAAAGATAATTCTTCCAAAAATAAAAATAAACGAACTTTCTACAATAAGAGAGATTGCGGGGAAGATAAACAAAAGCCCTTCCGATCTGCTGAAGAAACTTCTGGGGATGGGTATCGTTTCAACCATCAACCAGCGTCTGGACCGCGACACGGCGAGTGTTTTACTCCACGAGTACGACTACGACATTGATTTTATAAATATTTATGAAGAGGAAATTTCAGCGAAATCGGAGGACAAGAAATTACTTAAACCGAGGCCCCCTGTCGTTACCGTTATGGGGCACGTTGACCACGGCAAAACGACCCTGCTTGATACGATAAGAAAATCAAAGATTACCGAGAAGGAACACGGCGGAATTACCCAGCATATAGGCGCCTACATGGTGAAGACGCCGAAGGGCGAAATAGTGTTTCTGGATACGCCGGGACACCAGGCATTTACCGCTATGCGCGCGCACGGCTCAAAAATTACCGATATAGTGGTGCTTGTGGTGGCAGCCGATGACAACGTTATGCCTCAGACGGTGGAGGCCATTGACCATGCGCGTGCAGCAGGGGTCCCCATAATAGTCGCCATCAACAAGATAGACGTTGCAACTGCAAACCCGCAGGGCACCAAACAGAAACTGACCCAGTACGGACTGATACCTGACGACTGGGGCGGGGATACCCTGACGGTTGAGATATCTGCAAGGAACAACATAAACATTGACAAACTACTTGAATCCATCCTCTTCAAAGCGGAACTCATGGAACTTAAGGCAAACCCGGAAAGACCTGCAAGAGGGGTTGTGGTGGAGTCACGGATGGACCCGAGGAAAGGGCCGGTGGCGACTGTCCTCGTGCAAGCAGGCACCTTGAAAGCCGGTGATGCCCTGATTTGCGGTTTTACCGGCGGGAAAGTCAGGGCTATGCTGAACGATACGGGCCACAGGATAAATGCCGCGGGGCCGAGCGTTCCGGTTGAAATACTCGGGCTTGAATCGGTCGTTTCTGCGGGTGACGCTTGTTTTGTGGTGAAAGACGAGAGGTTGGCCAGGGAGATAATAAGTAAAAGAAAGGCCGCCCTGAGCGCCCAGAGGGTGGATGCAAGAAAGAGGGTTTCACTGGAAGACATCGGCGCAGGCAGGGTGAAACAACTGGACATCATCTTAAAGACGGACGTCTCCGGTTCGCTGGATGCAATAAAGGATGCCATTGAGCACCTGCATTCAGATGAAATAAAGTTGAATATCGTCCACGGCGGGGTGGGGGCGATAAATGAGTCCGACGTCAACCTCGCTATTGCTTCAAATGCAATTATAATCGGGTTCAACGTGCGGGCGAACCCCAATGCCGAAACGATGGCAAAAAAGGAGGGTATTGATACAAGGACTTACAGGATAATATACGAACTCATAAGCAGTTTAAAATCGGCAATGGAAGGCCTCGTTGAGCCGAAGATGGTTGAAACAACAACGGGCAGGGTTGAAATCAAAAAGGTCTTCCAGATAACCGGTTCCGGGGCGGTTGCGGGATGCATGGTGATTGACGGAAAGATTAACCGCTCGTCAAAGGTCAGGTTACTGAGGGACGATGTGATTGTTTATGAAGGCACCATCAAGTCATTAAAAAGATTTAAGGACGACGTAAGGGAAGTTGAAAAAGGGTATGAGTGCGGGGTGTCACTGGAAAATTACAACGACATAAAGGCAGGAGATATAATTGAGGTGTACGTCCAGGAAAAGGCAAAAGCGATCTGATAAGTTAAATGCAAGCGAGAAATATACCATACAGCCGGACAGTAAGGATTAGCAGCATCCTGAAGATTGAGGTTTCAAGGATAATACGGGAACTGAACGATCCGGGCATCGGGTTTATTACGGTTACGGACGCAAAGATTTCGCCCGACCTTTCGGAAGCAAGAATTTATTTTTCCGTCCTCGGTGATGAGAAGGAAAAGGATGAGACCTCGCAGGCGCTGCACAGAGCAAGCGGTTTTATCCGGGGGTGTCTTTCAAAAATCCTGAGTTTGCGGAAGATACCGGAGATAAAATTCATATACGACGGTACCCCCGCGACCGCTTCAAGGATATTTTCAATACTTGAAAAGATAAGAAATGAAAAAAAGATTCCCCGGAAAAAGACAGCAAGAAAAAAGAAAAAGGGCCGTTAAGGAAATAGCCCGCCTGTTCAGGACTGAAAAAAGTTTTTTGATAATAGGGCACGTACGTCCCGACGGGGATACCGTCGGTTCGGCGCTTGCGATAGGTTCGTGGTTAGGAGCAGAAGGCAGGAGGGTTAAGGTAGTCAACGCGGATAACACGCCGCAGTACCTGATGTTTCTGAAGGGCGCAAAACGGATTAAGAGGATACACGGGTTCAGCGAGCTGAAAAACGGTTACGATGTGTGCATTGTGCTTGAATGCCCCGACGTCCTCCGAATAGGTTTCCCTTTTGAAAAGGAAAGGTTTAAAAAGACAATAATCATAGACCATCACCCCTACGGCAAGAAAGGCATAAAGGACGGGGTGGAATTCATTGACCCCGGCGCATCCTCCTGCGCCGAACTGGTGTGGGACATAATGGAGGCGGCAGGACATAAGGTTACCAGGGACGAGGCAGTGTGTCTTTACACGGGTATTTTAACGGATACCGGCAAGTTCCAGTATGAGAATACGACGGGCCACACCCTGCATGCCGCAGCGGCGATGGTTGACCGCGGCGTTGACCCCGTAACGCTATATCAAAAACTCTATGTGAACAAGACGCTGTCCGGTTTAAGGTTGCTGGGCGGCACCCTCTCCTCGCTGAAGGTTGACGGGAAGGTCGCATACCTGATGGTTACTGATGCAGTTTTGAAAAAACACAACGCTTCCGACGAGGACACCGAAGAGATTATACATTATGCAGGACTCCTTAAGGGGATAGGTCTGTTCGTTATGTTCCGTGAACTCCGCAACCCCCGCGGGACGGTAAAGGTGAGTTTGAGGTCCTGCGGAAAAATAAATGCGAACCACCTGGCCGGTCTTTTCGGCGGCGGGGGGCACGTCCGGGCAGCGGGGTTTCAGATAAAAGGCGCGATAAAGCGTGTAATCCCCAAAGTCCTGTCCGTGTTGAAAAGGTATGCTGTCTGAAGCGATACTTAACGTTTGCAAACCGGTTGGCATGACGTCTTATGACGTTGTCCGTTTAATCAAGAAAAAAACCGGGATGGGGAAGGTCGGGCATGCAGGCACGCTTGACCCGTTCGCGCGGGGAGTGCTTGTTGTCCTTGTTGGAAAAGCAACGAAATATTTTGATATAATAGTTCGTATGGAGAAGGCATATACCGGCAGGATGCTCCTTGGGCAGGAAACAGATACGGGAGACCCGACGGGAAAAATCGTCCAGGTCAGCGGCGGTAACGAAAAACCTCTTGCAGAGGAAGAGATAAAGAGTGTTTTCTCTTCTTACAGGGGAGATATTTATCAGTCGCCTCACCCGTATTCGGCAGCGAAGTTTCGCGGAAAGAAGTTATACGAATACGCAAGGAAAGGCGAAATGGTTATCAAGCCGCCGCGTCCGATAAAGATATATTCTTTTGAAATAACAGGGTACTCCCACCCCTTTATTGATTTTATTCTGAAGTGTTCAAGCGGGACTTACGTGAGGGGGCTGGCGCAGGAAGCCGGCCGGCGGCTGGGCAGGTATGCCACACTTGTTGAACTTACAAGGGAAGCGGTCGGAAAGTTTAAACTGTGCGATTCCATCGGTTATGATGAGATTTCGGGTATGACGGCAGACGAGTTCCATAATTGGCGAGGGATGTGTGGAAAAGAAATGTGTTTTCACGATGGGGTTTTTTGACGGTGTCCATACGGGGCATGCGTCCCTCATACAGCAGGTAATTCGGCAGGCGAGAGGGAAAAATTACGAATCGCTAATACTGACCTTTGACAAAAAACCGCGGCTGGTTGAAAAGGGGGATAGCATACTCACACCCCTGAGCGAGAAACTCGGACTGCTTGCTGCTTACGGCGCGGACAGGATAGAAGTAATAAGATTTGACAGCGCCCTCGCCCACCTGCCGCCTGAAAGTTTTTTCAGGGACATGCTTGTGAAGAATTATAAGATAGCGGCCATTGTGGCGGGATATGATTTTGCTTTCGGCAGGGGCAGGACTGGCACCAGGGAAACCCTCGGAGCGTTGTGCAGGGAAGAGGGGATTTCACTTACAGCCGTTAAGCCGCTGTTTTACAAAGGCGAAATCGTTTCGTCTTCACTGATAAGAAGGCGCCTGCTGGCGGGTGACATAGATATGGCAAACGGACTTCTCGGCAGGGCATATTCTTTCTGCGGCAGGGTGGTAAGGGGAAAGGGCGCCGGTTCCGGGATGGGTTTTCCGACGGCAAATGTCCGGATTGATAAACGGAAACTCCTGCCCTGCGGTGTCTTTCAGGGCGCAGTTGAAATAGGCGGCCGAGGCGGCACGGGCGGCGCAATTTTTAACGCCGTGGCGAACATCGGAACTTCGCCGACTTTTTCATCAGCCGGAAAAAGCAGGGAAATTATACCCGAAGTCCACGTAATTGACTTTAACGAAAACATACTTGGCAGGGAAATTGTTTTTTATTTTAATAGAAAAATAAGGGATGAGAAAAAATTCAGGAGCAGGGAGCATCTCGCAGGGCAGATAAGAAGGGACATAAACATCGGCCGGAATATAAATAATTAGGGGTGGGGATGATGCAAAAGGATTACAAAGCGGACGACATAAGGAACATCTGTATGGTCGGAAGCAGCGGCGCCGGTAAGACAATCCTTGTTGAATCAATAGCTTCAAATGCAGGGATCGTAACAAGGATGGGGAGTGTTGAGGATGGCAATACGGTTTCAGATTACAATGAGGATGAGATAGAAAGAAAAATATCCATAAATTTATCCGTCATTTCTTTTGAACATAAAAACAGGAAGGTTAACCTTATAGACACGCCCGGCTATGCCGATTTTGTCGGCGAGGTTTTTTCCGGAATCAACGTATGTGAGGCGTGCATACTGGTTATTTCAGCGGACACGGGCATTGATGCGTCCGTGGAAAACCTGTGGGAGATAATTACGCAGGAGGGCAGGTCCGTCCTGTTTTTTATAAACAAGTGCGACAAGGAAAACGTTGACCTGAAAGCCCTGATTGGTAAGATTGAGTCCGCTCTTGAGATAAAACTTACCCCGATGAACGCGTCTTCAAAAACAGGCAGGGATTTTTCTACCGGCTGGACGGGCGGTTTGGATTTGAGCGATGAAGTTGTTGAGGCAATCGCTTCGTGCGACGATTCGCTTATTGAAAAATACATAAACGGCGAAAAGATTCCCGATGCGGAACTTATTAACGGGTTCA